>CBDVBS010000008.1:0-19808 GCA_965372275.1 uncultured bacterium
GCGCGCCATGAAGATATCGATCTCCGCCTTGGCGCCGCGGCGTGTTTCCGACTGCCCCCGGCATACATCGAGGTTCGTGAATATGGGATCGCCTAATCCCGACTTGCGGTAGAACCTCCTGATATCGGTTTCATCGAAGCCGAGCCATACATCGTGCATCTCTTCCTTGAGCCAGTCGTACTCATGTTTCTTCAAATCGACGACCATCACAACTCCGCCTGTCTTAACAACGCGGGCCAGCTCCTTGAGAAGGATGGTCGGGTCCTCCTCGTGATGAAGGGCCATGGTTGACCATGCGGCGTCGGCTGAATTTGCCTTGAGTGGAAGTTTATGCCAGTCGGCAAGACGGAAATCGCAATTCTTCAAACCGAGGTCTTTCACTCGATGTTTGGCCTTTGCGAGCATCGCTCTCGAATGATCTATACCGATGACCTTGCCGACATACGGCGCGATTATCGCCGCTGACTTACCGGTGCCCGCCCCGATATCTACGACGGTCGCGTGCGGATCCAGGAATCCGAGGGCCGCGTCGCGCCTGCTCTCATCGGGGAAGTAACTCGATGTGATTTCATCCCACTCATCGGCGACCGATTCGAAGTAGGTCAATGTTTTTTTGCGTCGTTCGTCAAGAACCTGCTTGCGTTTGATCCTGTCGGATTGGAATGCTTTATCGGAAGTCCATGTGCGGGTGAGGAAGTTCAGTATTTCTTCATCGATCTCGTCGGCTATTCGATAATAGGAACTCGTTCCGGCCTTTCTCAGTTCAACAAGCTCACTGTCGAGTAGCACTTTCAGATGCCGGGAGATACCGCTTTGAGCCATTCGCAGGATATCCACGAGGCTGCCGACAGAAAGTTCCTGATCCTGAAGCAGTGCGAGAAGACGAAGCCTTGTGGGATCTCCAAGGGCTTTCATCTTCTCAACCACAATGTTTACATCACTCATAAATCTCAGAGTCCGGTTAGAATTTTCTACCCAAGCGTTTCCATCCCATAACTTCCCTTCAGTGAGAATCGGCATTTTATCACATAAATTAAATAGATATATAGATTATTTGGGGTAAATGCCGATAATTTTGCACCCGCTATCCGGGGAGTTCCTGAAACCCTTATGCGAAAGGGGATACATGGCCGGGAGCGCAGATGTAAAATCTCTTCAAAATATGCCGGATTGTTGATAAATGGTGCTTTTCTCAACTCAGTCGCGCTGGATAAATTCCAGTCCTCTTGTAAGGTAATCGTATATTATTAAGTTATATCCCTCATCATATAACACGATAGTACCATGCTCATCTACTATGATACAAGTAGGGAACGAGGTAAATCTGTCTTCTTCCTCATTGTACGGACACTTCCATGCTTTCGCCGCGTCGCCGAAATCGTCCCAGAGTATTTCAAGGCTGTCACCACCGGCGTCATCGACTGCATTTTCGGCATCTTCAGTTTCATCGGGAGCCCCCGAATGAATCAATTCCAGCGTCAACTCAGGATGCTCGTTTGCGAACCTGATAATCTCCGGGAGCATACGTACCGCCGGTTCGTTTTTGAGGTTGAAGAACACGATGAGATGCGGGGTCCCTTCCAGGTCGGAGGGATAATCCAAATCATCCAGCCTGAATTCCGGCGTTTCCTTGATCTTGCGTTTCACCAAATCCTTAGGGGTCAAATCACCGAGCGGCGGATCGACGTTGAATTCGATACACACCCTTTCACCCGCTTTCAGTTCGACCATTCGTGTCTGAACCCACGGGTCGCCCTTGTAGTTACGCACTCCGCACTGGACGAGGTATGTCCCGTCACCGAGAACCGCTTCGAAGATATCCTCTTCGCCGGTTGTCATGCGTGATTCCTCAAGATCGAAGCCTAAATCGTCCAGGGGCATAAACCCGCCGCTGTTGTAAACGGCAAATCCGAAATGCTCGAAATCACCATTGACTTCACCGCGCTTGATGAACTTCAACTCGATGACCCCGACGTCGGTATAAGACGGCGTCACCTGGGTTGTATGAAACGCGCTCTGTGCACTGACTACCGTGACATTGCGCGGCTTATCCCGCTCCCAGCGTCCAAAATCACCGAAATCGCCCGGGGAATCGGGATACAGCGGGACCCAGCCATTGTCGTAAATTTCAACCCATGCCGCTCCATCGGCCTGTTGACCGAAACTGCGTATGCGCGCCCCGCGTGAAGGCACACCGAGCGTCTTGAGCACTGCCGATGTGAGGTTGGCGATATCACTTTGCGTGCCGACGCCGACATTCAGGATGCTTATCGGCGACGGTCTTGGGCCGAAGAATCCACGCGGCTTGACCTCTATGTTTTCGTATATCCATTCGTTTACGGCTTTTGCGGTCTCGGACGGCGTGGTTCCCGCGAGGTGGCTGAAACGTTCGTGCAATATCGCGCGGTACGGTGTTATCGGTTCATCTCCAAGCCTGAAGACGAGTATATATTCCTGGAACATCTCATCGGGTATCGAATACGCGAACTCCGACTTCGCCGACCATGCATACTCGACATGCTCGACCAGGATATCCTTAGTCATTTCAAGCCTGTCGAGATGAGGCATTATTTTTACGAGGTATATGCAGTCTTCCCGCATTTCGTCCTCGAAATATTCGATGGCTTCGTAAAGGTTACGCCAGTTTCCACCCGCATCAACAAGCGCATCGAGGATTTGCGGTGAATCATCCCGCCCTTCAAAGAATGCCGCTACCTCCGGATGCTCATCAGCAACGAATGCATTCTCCTTGGAGAGCGGTCCCTGGGCCAATGCAATTGAGGGTAATACAAGTAATATCATTAGAGCAATTGTGTTTCTGATTTTCAACATTGTTTTCTCCTATAGATTTCCATCCATCCTACCCTGGTGCCACTCCTGGTGCCACGGACAAGCGAGTCTTCGAGCTTGCCCGTGATCTCTCACTCACTACCTTATACCTCATCACCCATACATCCGGGTGGCATACATCCGGGTGGCACTGACAAGCGAGTCTTCGAGTTTGTCAGTGTCTTCATAAGAATGTCCACTCCCTGACGGTCGTGGCTCGGATAATCAACTCATCCTTGTAACTCACGAATCCCATTTCACACATAAATGTAACCCACGAATCCCATCCTGTCTGACGTAGTGGAGCGAAGGCTGATTCGTGGGATACCTGCTTAAAGATAAATCAAGGTTCCGGGTAACTCAGCCAGAACGATTCCGGTATATCGATCTCACCCAGAGTAAGCTGGTATGTCATCGTTTCATTCTTGAGAGCCCTGACAAATCTTGCAGCCCCGATATCCTCGGTACCCGATGTGATGAAATAATCACCCTCGCCGATAGAGATTGAGCACAGCCCGTTCCCGTCGGTGGTCAGGCGCGCAATCGGCCTCAGGATACCGAAGTTCCATACCGCGATATACACATTCGCATCAGAGACCGCTTCCCCGTATTCATCCAGCACTTCCATGTTCAACGAGCAGGTGGAATGGTAGAAGGGTGTGGAGTTGATAATGGCGTACGGGTTATCACCCTCGACCACTCTGTATAGCTCGACATTTTCATCCCCGCCTTCCCCCGGGATACCGAACGATACGCTCATCACCAATGCGGCACGCCTGGCCGCGGAGGTGAACCATGCCTTGTTGAGGGATGGGGCAAATTCGCAGGAGCCGACATAATGCCACACTCCGTCCTCGGTCATCACTTCGGTCCATGCGTGGTTGTTGTCACAATGCGCCCAGTACGGCGTCCAGGCCTGGCGTGCAGGTACTGATGCAGCGCGGCAGGCGTCGATGTAGAAGATCATCATCTCTTCACAACGGCCGTATCCCGATTTGAGAGTCTCGAACGGGCCCTGGTCGCGCCGCTGTGTCGGCTTGAATCCCACGACTTCGTCCGCCCATTTGTTGATTGCCAAGGCGGCTTCCTCAATGGTGGCTGCATCGGAGACGAGTTCTTTTGCTTTCTCGAAGAAGAAACCGCGCCAATTTGCAATCGGTTCCTGGCTTACACGGTATGGGAGCACGTAGTGGAAGAAATCTTCCATGCTGATTTCGGATGCGTAGATGAACGTCTCCCGCGCTTCATAAGCGAGACGTAGGTTGTCCATGAATGTGTCGTAGTCCATCACGGCTAAATCAACAACAGGCATGGACGCCACGAGAAACGCCGCTCCTTCGATTGTTTCATCGGGGCAATCGGTGAAGGTCCGCACGAATGTTGCGGCATTCTCCCCGGCGTTCGTGATTGCCCGTTCGACACCTTCAGCATATTTCGCGGGAATCCGATCGGCGATCTCATCGGGCAAACTATCACCGGCGGACGCCGGCAGGGTGAAGAGTAGAAGCATGAAAAATATTATTGATATTCGCATAAGACAACCTTAATAAGATTTTATCACTGTCCAAATTATGCGGCGTATATCACGGACGGTCAAGTCCGAAGGTTGCACCAGTACCACGGTCAGACTCGAAGACTCGTCAGACCGTGCCATCAATAGTGGATTACTTATGCAACGTTTGGGTTTAATGTGCGTCTTTGTCACTTGTTACGGCACCGGATAGTGCAACCAGAACTCCTCAGGGATATCAACATCTCCTAAGATCAGCCGGTATGTCAAATCCCCTTCTATAGTGACTATCTCAACAATCCTTGCTGCGCCGATCTCCTCGGTTCCCGATGAAATAAAGTAGGCTCCGGGTCCAAGGGGAATCGAGCAGAAACCGTTTTCATCGGTCGTAAGTTTGGCGATGGGACGTAACGCGCCACTGTTCCAAATCGAAATGTAAACCGGCAGATCAGGAAACATCACACTATACTCGTCGGCGACTTCGATTCCGAGGGTCGATGTGTCCCGGTAATTGGGAGTTGCATTGATGACCGCGTACGGGTTATCCCCCTCGACGATCCTGTAAATTTCCTCTTCGCCATCTTCAGCGGGAATCCCGAACGGCAATGCCAGCACCAGTGCGGCCCGTTTGGCGGCGCCCTCGCCGGTGTGCCAGTTGCCATCATCGTCAAACCTCTCGGTCCATGCATGATTATCGTCGCAATGCGCCCAGTACGGGGTGTATGCCTGCCTTGCCGGGATTCCCGCGGCACGGAATGCGTCGATGTAGAAAATCATCAGTTCCTCGCAGCGTCCATAACCCGACTTCAACGTCTCGAATGGACCCTGGTCTCGCCACTGGGTGGGTTTATATCGCGCGCAACTGCCTGTCCATTCCCAGATTGCCTTGGCTGCTTCCGAGATGGTTTCCGCATCACCGGCGATTTCCTTCACTTTCTTATAGAAGAACGGACGCCAATTTTCGATCGGTTCCTGGCTGACGCGGTAAGGGAGCACGTAATGGAAGAAATCTTCCATGCTGATTTCCGACGCATAGATGAACGTCTCCCGCGCTTCATAAGCGAGGCGTAGGTTGTCCATGAACGTTTCGTAGTCCATCACGGCTAAATCAACAACCGGCATGGACGCCACGAGAAACGCCGCCCCTTCGATTGTTTCATCGGGGCAATCGGTGAAGATCCGCACGAATGTTGCGGCATTCTCCCCGGCGTTCGTGATTGCCCGTTCGACACCTTCAGCATATTTCGCGGGAATCCGATCGGCGATCTCATCGGGCAAACTATCACCGGCGGACGCCGGCAGGGCGGAGAGTAGAAGCATGAAGAATATTATTGATATACGCATAAGACAACCTTAATAAGATTTTATCACTGTCCCAAATTATGCATGGCTTATCACGGGTGGTCAAGTCCGAAGGTTACATCAGGACCACGGTCAGACTCGAAGACTGTACCCCAACGTTGCATAAATTATCCGTTCTTGATGGCACGGTTTGCCCGAGTCTTCGAGGGCTAACCGTGGATTATTCCGGGATTGCGCATTAAGACCACGGTCAGCTCGAGGACTCGCAGACCGTGCCATCAAGACATCAGTATTTCAGTGTCTATGCCGGCTATTCTGGATTTCACTTGCGGTGGCATCCTGAGTCCTGTGATTATTTGAATGTGACCCCACTATCACCCGGTATCCATGCGGCCCGCGAGAGCTTATTCTATAAACTACCTCGTTTTTTATGCAACGTTAGGGTGTATAGTCCGTGCCATAATGAAAAACCCGTCCATTCAGGTTGGACGGGTGGTTAATCCCTGGCAGTATGAAGATAAAGCCTGCTACGATTTAATTCTCGCGTAGATATTATAATCGCCGCTCTCCATTACTCCATAAACCGCGATGATCTTCTGGGCATTCGGATCATGTCGAATATGGCTGTAAGCACATACTCCCGCGCCCAAAACTACATCGGCATCGAAGTTATCACCGCCGTCGTTTGATTCCGCATAGCGTACTTCACCATCAGCGTCGTATAAGATGGATACTATATCTCCTTTAACGCTGATCGAGTGAAAGACGGGTTTTTCGGTTAAACCGGTGGCCAGGCTGACGATGTATGCCGTGGATGGCGGCCAACTGTCGTAACGGAAATACTCGACATCGTACGATGCGCCTTTATCAATTCCTATCACCCCGTGGTACGGGCTATCCGTTTCAGGTGCAATTGCCGGTTCGATAAGAGTGTCAGTTCCCGTCATTGCCGATGCTTTATCCCAGCCGCCATCATACCAGGCGTAATTAAGATTTGTATCGTCATGGATGAAGAAGAACTTCGGTGTCGTCGCCTGCTGGACGAAGCCATCATTGATTGAATAAACACCGTTGTAGAAAGATTCTATCGGGTCGCTTGTCCAGGTGGTGATTTCATATGCGAAATTGCTCCTGAAACCAAAGGTCGACCAGTCACCGGTGGTCATATCGTATAGGTGGCCATCTGCGCCTATACCCAGATCGCAGGACCAAGGTTGAGTAGTCAAGGCATGGTAGCTGGTTTCAACCGGTGGTTCCCAGGAAGTACCATTGTATTTGCTGACGTATGTGTACTTTGCGTTGGAATGCTGGTACTGGATGTAGACTCCATTATCACCACCCACAACCGCATGAATGGTGTCTATACCGGCATACGTGCCAATCGTGGTCGGTGCTGACCAGGTGTAACCTCCATCCGTGGAGTTCCTTCCGACAGCCGCGGTGCCTTCGGTGTAAATAACCCAGTATTCGTCATCGAGTAATGCAATCCTCGGCAGGATTTCATCAACGCTTGTTTCACCGGAGATGAGAATCGGGTCACCCCAGCCCCACGGCGGGAGATCCTCTACTACTTCAATCGTAAACTTGTTGTAAAGCGCGTATGATACTCCCTCGTCATATGCGGCAACCCATACTTCGTATTCCCCGGCTAATACCCCGCCGGTATTGGTGATCGTGGTTTCCCAGTGTGTTGCATCAGCCTGGGTAAGATGAACGTCATTTACCGTTACCGGGTTTGCTTCAATGACCACATCGTACGCGGTCACATCCTGCCAGTCGAGGACTTCGATGGTCACATCGATTGAACCGCTTGTCTCGTAGAGCGTGCCCGATTGCTGGATGTCGACGATATCATACGGTTCGGGCGCATTGCCCGGCCACGCGGCGGTGACAAAGTAGATAGCGTAGATTATATCGGGAAAGTACATTTCAAAAGTTTCCGTCTTGATGTACTGATCAGGTTCGGCATAGTTACCCCAGAATTTACGGTTCGTTTCATCCTTGGCATATGCCCGGAACGGATTTGCCACAGGTGGGTCATTGAAGTCAAAGAGCTTCGTGTAGTCATCCGGGTTAACAAGGACTGCATTCCCGGCGTTGGTGATTACTCCCCTGACATCGTAACCATCGAGGTCAACCGGGTTTTCCAGCGTCACGTCAAGGGTCATGATTTTGCCTACAGGGTCCCAGCCGGTTATGTAAATCGTGATGTGATGATCGCTGAGCATCGATGTTATGTTATAGTGCCCGGCTAATTGCCTGCTCTGTGAGACAGCCATTTTGTCGGAAACCCCGTCCCAGCTCAGATCGAAAGCTCCCCACACCACGTGCTCCGAGGAGTAGCTTCTATGGCTTTCCGTCTCCGGTGCTGTAGATGTACCTGCGCTTGAGCATCCCATTATCATTAGAATTATGGTTGCCGTGAAAAGTAGAAATCCAATAAACCGCATTTTGAACCTCCAGTAATGTTTCATCGCAAGGCCTTATTATAACTTAAAACAAGCATCTCAATCTGCCTGTTATTCAGCGAAATCAACCAGGATGTCATCTATCATCCACCCGAAACGTACAGGCAGACAGTTATCAATATAATCATATGTGTCCAGCACGAATTCCACGTGAATCATCGTGCCGTTGTATTCGGTTCCGAGGTTGAAAGTGCTTTCCGACAACGAGTACTCGGATGTCCAGCAGAAAATATCATCGAAAGTCCATGGGTAGTGGTTGTCCGTCTCGTACAACAGCCCGTCGGTTGGGAATATCTGTTCCCCGTCAAGTCGCGCGAAGCACATATCCCATGCGAAGTTTGCCCCGGACCCTCCACCGGGGACATCAACATCAACTTTGTGGTTGATGACAACCAGGAGATCTTTTTCGGATTCCGGGACATTGATCGGTGGTGAAGAAACATAGCTGAGGTTCAGATTCTCTTCCCCCGGGCTGTTGACCCAGCCGTCTTCATCCTCGTAACATTCACCGCCGCCCTTGGCGTCCATATAACCATCATCTTTTCCCCACCAATCGCCACCGTAAGCGGTCCAGATATATTCATAATTCTCAAAATCATCGTAGAACGGCCATCCGGGGATCTGGGGACCTGAATCACCAACTTCAACCTCGTGAATAATGTATGTGGCTAATTCCTTGCCGGGCAATCGTCCGTCATATCCTTCACCGTCAATGGCAACGGCAGCGATGAGCATTTCAAATGGATCCCCGCTGGTCAGTTCTATATCGGCAACGGTTAACTCGAATGTTACGTGGCCACCGTCTTGATCTACAAAAAGCATTTCCTGGCGGGGGAATATACCCGGTGCTTCGAGGAACACAGTGTCCATTTCGGCGAATTCAAAGTCGCGGACGAGAACCTGCATTGACAATTCGCCGCCCTGTTCGTCGTCCTCGAAGTACAGGCCATTAGATAACTCGAAAGCTTCTACCCGCCATGGTTCGGAGCATACCGTTCCCGGGGGGAAGTCCTCGATCCCGTCAGGTGGATTAACATCCGGCATCGACCAACTTGCTACAATGGCATATTGGAACATCATGTAGGGAGATGAGCCGAAATCTAATTTGTATTTTCGCCAGTTTATCTTGGTCCCGGAAAACTCGGCGGCCTTCGTTTCATCGAGGTCAAGATTATCCTGGATGTTGTTCAAATCATCCGCAAAGAGCTTGTACGGATTAAGGGTACCGGCATATGTATCGCCATCCGGATCACCTAAGGCGCCCGGTATGTAATTAAATATAGTTCCATCATATGGAAATTCAGACGGGTTCATCCACCGTATTAATCCGTCAGCATTTGTGAGCCTTAATTCGTCCGGTCCGGACAGCACGATATCCGGGTCGTCGAAGCCGTCCCAGGACCCGTTTGTCAGGACAATCCCCCTCACGGCGAATCCCGTGTACTCCGGCAAACCCGCGAACGGATGCTGGATCCCGATGTTACACTGGAACTCGGGTGGATTGAATTCCATCCCTGAGACTTTGAGATAAACAAGCGGTCCCGGTGCTTCAAGGAATTTCAGGACGTTCACTTCTATGCTCGATGTCCTCAGGGGGATTATCTCTACCGTTTCACTTGCTTGATTGATCAGGATATTGTAATACCCCCAGAGCTGGGTACTGTGGGATTGGGTATCCGCTGCAGTATCCAACGGTGGTTGAGTGCTGTTCAGTCCCCCTTGGGAGCAACCTATTGATACAACAATCGCGAGGATGAGTACAGCAGTGAGAGAAATGGTCCGCATATGCTGACCTCCTGAAAGATGTTTTCTCTTCTTGATATTTAGATACGTTTTAAGCGAGTTAATATAAGGATTCGATTAAATATATTTTAACGATGTTAAGTATCTGTCCCCATCTGACACTTATAGAGAACAATCAGCGTTAACAAGGAACAACGAGCAATATTGAAAAATTTAATTAAGTTCCCTGTACAATGGCCCCTTGGTTAGTTCCCACTTCCCACGATCGACCGCGTTGCCATCCTCATAAGTAACAAAGGAGTACATTGTGTAGAAGAACATGTAACTCGCCTTGAATACCGCCTGTGGCGAGTTGCCGAAGTAGAAGGTGACGTCGTAATCATCATTGTACGGGTTCCGAATATTCACCAACGCCGCATTGCTTTCCTGATCATATTCAGTACCGTCAACACTGAAGCCTTCCCCTGAGAAGCTGACATTGTAATCACCATCACCAATCAGCTTCGCGGTCTGTGAATTATATTCAGGCGCGCCGAAACAGAATATTGATGCCCTTTCCAAGTCGGTATCGGTAACCTCGTAATCGTATTTAACAACCACACTCGCATCATCCTCGACAATCGATTCGGCCAATTCCTCATACAACTGCTGCACGCTCTTATCCTTCATCGGCGCCATCGGGCCGGGCCGCTCAGGCACCTGCAGCATGGCATCATCACCGGAACCCGGCAGGATGACAAGTATCGAGTCGGATACCATCGTCGCGCTGAGGCACGGGATGATTTCTTCACGATGCAGTCTACGAAACAGGTAATAATCCGGGTCGAGTTCAACAGACAGTGCTTTCCCGGGTGAAAGGAAAGAAACCTCGTGCGTCTTCTCAGTCATCTCGAAGCTCATCTTCATTTCACCTTTGGCGGTTTGTACTACTATAGATATCGGGCAATGTATCACTTCGCCTTCCTGCACAACTTCGATGGTCACCTTGTAATTCCCGTCCACTTCTTCCTGTGTAACATTGCCAAGTTTCAACATCAGGGTCTCATCTTTATCCAGCCAGCTTTTGAATATATCATCCAATTCACGTCCAGCGGCATCTTCGAAAACCTTGCGGAAGTCATCCCATGTCGCTTTCTTCCCGCCGTGCGTTTCAATCAACCGGCGTAACGCGCCGAAGAATTTTTCATCCCCAAGCATCTGGTGCATCATGCTGAATATCGCGCTTGCCTTGCCATACCCGATGTTCCCATCCACCGCGGTCCACTTGCTGCGGAACTCGCGGACGGGATATTCCTCCTCCTCCGGCACCTGGAGCGTGAATTTGAGCATATCGGTGTAGCGGTAGTCCTTAGCCTCCTCAGCGGTGCCGCTCAGGACGTTCCAGTAATAATTCGTTGAGTAATAGGTTATGCCCTCGCACCAGTTGCCTGTGTCCCAGTCGGGAAAGACATAATTTCCCCACCAGTTATGCACCAGCTCGTGTGCCAGTGAACCTTCGCGGGTGGCGAACGGCATCCTCAGCACCATCGACCCGAGCAGCGTGTAGGCGGGCATCCCGTAGCCGGTGCTGAAGAAATTCTCCACGATATCAAACCGCGAATATGGGAGATCACCAAACAGATCGACATACGCAGGAATATATTCTTCAAGCTTGTCGAGAAACTGGGCGGATAGCCTCGGATCGTCCCTGTAGAAATATGTGGAGCAATCGATCCCGGCGATATTCCGCGTCGTTATCTGGTATTCGCTCGCGACCAGCGCGCATCCGTCGAATGGAATATCGCAACCCCATTCGCTTATGCGCCGCGCTCCTTCCACGTGCCGGTCGAGCAGGTCGCCCTGGGTAACGGCGTACCAGTCCCTGGGAATACTCACCTTAATATGAAATGTCGCGATTGCTCCCTCGGTGTCAGGATACCATCCCGACGACGATGAGAGATAAACCCCATCGTCTGAGATTATCCCGCTGGTGAAATCGCCCCGCACTCGACCAAGCGCTTTGCTCGGTTCTATCGGGTCATATATTTCACCGCCGTAGCGGATTGTGAATCCGGTCGCGCCTTTTGGCAGATGTGCCGTGACTGTCTGGAAATTATCCATGATGCTGCTCTCGCCCATCTCCCCTCCATTATAGGGAGCGGTTTCGAACGGCACCGCGATATCACCGCTGGAGATGCGATATATCTCGATATTCTTATTCAATGTGAATGTGAATTTCATGTATGCCGGACTTGTCAGGGTGACCTCATCGATCACCCTCAGGGATTTCGTGCCGGGTGAGATGATGACATCGAGGTTGTGGGCCTTGATGTCGGTTGAACTTCCGGCAAGCGAATCCGTTCCGATGCAGGTTAATACGATCAACGTTATGGCGACAATGAAGATCGATTTGTTTTTCATACATCTCTCCTATCTGCGAACATACATAAGACGAAACATAATATCACTATAGGCCCGATGCCGGTAGGGTCGAGTAATCTCCCTATCCGCCGATATTAATTCGAATAAAGTTCGGCAAATGGCGACATACGATTAGCGAAGCGGGTCAGCCCGATATTTGATCTCTCGATATGATATTCAATTCACTGACATTTTTGGTATTTTTCGGCATCGTCCTGTTCTCCTACCACCTGTCGATTTCCTGGAAGACGAAGAAATTCATTCTGGTTGCTGCGAGCTACCTCTTTTACGCGGCATGGAATCCGCCTTTCGTTATCCTGCTGTGGATATCCACGGTGGTTGACTGGTTCGTTGCTAAGCGTATGGCATCGGAGCAAAGACTTGCGCTTCGACGGGCTTTGCTCATTCTCAGCCTTACGGTCAACCTCGGATTGCTGGGATTCTTCAAGTATGGCGGTTTCCTTCTGGGCAGCTTCACATCGATGATGGAATCGGTCGGCATAATCTACCAGGCGCCTGAACTGGACATCATCCTCCCGGTTGGCATCTCCTTCTATACATTCCAGACCCTTTCCTACACCATCGAAATCTACCGGGGGAAGATGAAACCGTGGCCATCCTTCCTCGACTTCGCTCTCTTCGTGGCGTTCTTCCCGCAGCTTGTGGCTGGGCCGATTGTGAGAGCCGGACATTTCCTTCCCCAATGCAGGGAGCCGATCAGGCCGACAGGCAGGCAGATGGGATGGGGACTCACACTCATGACAATCGGTTTATGTCAGAAGGTTGTCTTCGCGGACGGCCTTATGGCGATCGTGAGTAACCAGATTTACGGTAAATGGGAGGAGGCGGGATTTCTTGCATCGTGGCTCGGTACGTTAGCTTTTTCGGCGCAGATATATTTCGATTTCTGCGGATATTCCCTGTGTGCGATTGGTGTAGCACTTTGCATGGGATTCATTTTGCCCGACAATTTCAGGTTCCCATACGGCGCGATCGGTTTCTCTGATTTCTGGCGGAGATGGCATATCTCCCTTTCGACCTGGTTGAGGGATTTCCTCTACATTTCACTTGGCGGGAACCGGAAGGGCAAGTTCAGAACATATGTCAACCTCATGATAACGATGCTGCTTGGCGGACTGTGGCATGGGGCGTCGTGGCGGTTTGTAGTGTGGGGTGGGTTGCACGGTCTTTATCTCATGGTTGAAAGGTTTTTCTGGAAATTGGGAATTGGTCGGCAATATTCCCAGACGTTGTGGGCAAAGATATTACTTGGCTTGCTTACGTATGTCCTCGTGTGCTTCACGTGGGTCTTTTTCAGGGCGGAGAGTTTTGAAGCGGCATTTCACATGCTGAGCACCATGGTGTATCTGAAAACTCCCGCGATTACCATGGAGATACGCAGCATAGATATTCTTGTGGTGGGTGCCATCACAATCGGGCTGTTGGTCGAGCATGCCCTGATGAGAAATTCCAGCCTCGAGCAGGTCGCGGCACGCTGCCCCTGGTGGCTGAAGGCGCTGCTTATCGCCCTGATGCTGATCGCGATTATGAATTCGCCGGGAGAGAGAAATGCATTCATCTACTTCCAGTTCTAATGCGCGGCTTCCCCGTGAAGCATTCGGTAGAGTGTGGATATTGGCGTTGTTACTCCTTTTGGTGGGCACTATCGGCATGGAAATCGTTTTCAGGGCTCACGGATACCAGCCATCGGTCAGGGATCATACGCCCCTATGGGCGCTCACCAGGGTGACGATGCCGCCTTACGACCGCAATGTTGTGGCCCTCGTGGGATCTTCCCGGATGCAATGTGATATCAGTTTGGATGTGTTCGAAGACACTTATGGCTCCAAGCCGGTCCAGCTTTCTCTTATCGCCTCGAGCCCTATACCGATGCTTGGTGATCTTGCGGACGATGTGCATTTCCGGGGATTGGTATTATGCGAAATGTCGCCGGCATTATTTTTCTCGAACGACAATGAGTATTATTACATCGTCAACTTAGCCCTTGCGAAACGCGATGCAATGGATGATGCCCTCTTCGATTACTGGGAAACCCGGGCGCTTGTTTTCCTTCAATCCCATTTCGTTTCCCTGAGCGGTGAGCTTCAGATGAAGGAATCGCTGCCCGAGATGATTTCCGGGAGATGGCCCGATACGCCGTATCGCTTCCGTGGCGACAGGGTGCGGTTTTTCGATTCGACGAAAACGACCCGCAGTCTGCCTGATATCCCCTTGCCGGAAGCGTCGCCCGAGGGCATCACGATGACTCCCGAAGAGATGGAGATAATCGCGAAGGTCAAAGGTTATGTCGGGCGCATAAGGGAACGCGGTGGGGATGTCGTGTTTGTATATCTTCCCTGCCGTGGGGATAACAAAGTGGATGAGATATTGCATTATCCACATGAAATCTATTGGGAGACCCTTCTCAGAGAGACGGATTGTTTCGGCATTAACTCGGATTATCATGAAACCCTTTGGCAATACACACCGCAGGTCGATTATTCACATCTCGACTACAAGGACGCCGAGGAATTCACCCGTAACTTCGTCTTCATCCTGCAATCACGCATCGCACTGGAAAAACAAAAACAGGATTAGATTATTGTACCCCGACATTCTGACTACATGTAACCCGGCATTCTGATGCCGGGAAATAAATCAGGGAATACATGTAACCCGGCATTCTGATGCCGGGAAATAAATCAGGGAATACATGTAGCCCGGCAATCCTTTGCCGGGAAATAAATCCGCTGCCGAGACATACGACGCTCTCAAACAGTCGGGCGTAACCCTCCTCCAGGACGCCCCGCAACCGGTCGGTGATGGCACATACTGCTTCCAATTTCTTGATCCGGATGGGAATGTGCTTGATGTGGCTGGGGGGTAGAGATTTACCGTCGATCGGTGATGGGGGGTTGCATAACAGGTTCTTGAAAAAGGATTTCCGGGATTACGAATTATCTTCTTGACCTTCTTATCCTTGTGCCTTCCTGTGTAACAATAATGAGATTATCGGTGATGTCGTCTTTGTTCAATGCGGCAAAGTAATTCTTGAAAAGTTTAAATGCTTCTTCCACGGTTACTTTATAAAGTTTTACATAGATGTTTTCGTCGGCTAATATCTTCACGCCGTAATCCCGGCCTCCTCATCAGCGAGCATAGCCGCATAGTTAAGACATCCCCTTATATCATCATCAGTGATATTAGGGTACGCCTTCTTTATTCCATCAAAATCCTCGCCGGATGCAAGAAGATCAAGCACGATGTGGACCGGGATTCTTGTCCCTTTTATGCACGGTTTTCCGCTGCAGACATTCGGGTCGCTTACTATTCTTTCAATCAGCTTACTCATATTTGCCACCACCTCTTTATACGGGTATTATACCTCATTATTTCTTAGACTTGATGCCTTCTTGAGCGGTATTACGCCGAAAGGAAGAAGTAATATAGCCCGGCATTCTGATGCCGGGAAATAAATCCGGTATCTCCTCCAGGACGCCCCACAACCGGTCGGCGACGACACATTCTGCTTCCAATTCCTCGCCCCGGATGGAAATGTGCTTGAAGTAGCGGGGGTGTAATAATTCATCCCCGGCTACATAAAAGGTAACTCAAGCTGGTTACGGATGTGAGCTGCAGGGCTATGTTACTAATTGACAATTATGCGAGAGTCAGTATTATGAGTAACAGAGTTGTTATAATAGATACAGTAGTGCAGGGGTAAAAAATGGATACCAAGCCAAATGAAAGACCATCCAGATTTCAGATAGATCGTTCTCCGGACAATAGTGTCTTGGCGGCGTTAAAAATATATGATGATCGAGAAAGCAAAGATTGTGCATCTTGGTACTTTGCCGGAATTAGAGTGTTAGGTGACAACCAGAATCCAGATCGATATGCGCTTGCAGCGCATTCTTTTAGGGAAATACTTGAGAAAATATTTAGCTATCATTCCCATCAACCTAAGAGCGAGTTTAACACGCTTAAGAAAAAATTTCAGGATGTCTGTGAAGGAAAAATTGCAAACGCGGAGAAATTTCTAAATGATAAGGAATACACAAGATTCCATAAATTTCTGAAGTACTGCATTAAAGCCTTTAAACGCTATGATAAGAATGAACCAAAACAACAGGACCACGTAAAAAAAACGATTGGAATCGATGATAATGCTGAAATACCGGATAAGGCGCAGGAAGCAATCGTCAAGCATTATCAAGGATTAAGAGGCTATTTCACCTTAGTATCTCATCACAACGGTGGAGTAGATATCTACGAATTTGAAGAAAAGTATCGCAGTTTTGAAGTGTTTATTCTGAGGACTCTTGAGCCGGGCACGATTTTAGATGATTCATACCATATTTTAAGGATTATCAAGGAAGGTGAGGATGGTGGTTAGTGATCGATCAGTTACTGAAGCGTTGCTATTTATAAGCAAAGGAAAGGGACAGAAGGCACTGTTCTTTAAGGAATTATCTTCTCCGGACTGGATAAGACCTTTACTGAAGCATGGTTACTTCACTGATCCTCCAAAGAAAATAAAATATGAAGATAAGAGCATTTCTTACCCAATTTGGCCTGAGGCTAAGTACCTGCTCAGAATGGTTGATAAGGATTTTGATAGTGTAATGTGTGCAATTATGGTTATACCATTGACCGACAATATAAATGTATTAACAGATTTAGCAGATATTGCATTGAAAGCTCCTGTGGATAAGGCGAGTATAATCGCTGGAAGGGCTGTTGATGAAAAATGGATTGAAAGCATTCATGGATTTCTGGTTAGAACAAGACTACATGAATTGGTAAAAAAACTGGTTAGTGAGGGTGAAACCAATGCTGGCTATAAGCTAGCCAGAGAGATCATCTTTAAATTACCTGGATGTGGCGATCTCCGCGAAGAAACTGAGGCTATTAATTCCGACTATCATTTTGATCATTCTGGAGACCCTGACCAGTACAATTACTGCAAATTTATAGAAAACGTGTGTCCAGAAATCTCGCCACCTGTAGGGACCGATATATTTGAAGACTTGTGCAAAGCCCTCAGCAAAGTTGTGGAAATATCTGAGTCAAGCAAAGATAAACCGAGACAGGATTATTCATATATAAAGAGGCCGGCAATCGAAGATCACAAGGCTAACATCAGGTCTGGTGTCTTCAACAGCCTTGTTAACGGTGTGAGAGATTCGGGAATTCGAATTCTAGAGATTGAGCCGGAAAAGCTAAATGATATTTTTGATGTGCTGAGAAAGCAGGACTGGGGCATATTTGTAAGACTCGCACTATTCTTCCTGAAAGAAGCTCATGAGGAATCTGGAGCAGTTCTTGAAGAATATCTGTCAAACCGTCGCTACTATGATCACCCTAACAGCAGGCGTGAATTTGAACTTGCTGCAAAGGAGCGTTTTAAGAGCCTTACGCATGAAAGACAAGCGGAGATACTTGAATGGGCAAAGGATGTTGAATCGAAGGAAAAGTTTATGGCTTGGCATAAGGAATTTACTAGTACTGAAGTTGACGAAGCCAAATATGACAAGTATAAGGGGCAGACGATTGTACGAAACCTTGAGCCATTCAAGGAGTTCTTAAGAGATGATGATAGAAAGTTGTATGATCAACTTGTGGATGAATACGGCCCTCCAATTACTCAAGACTATTTGCAATATTATTCAGAAGCAGGATGGGGTGGGAAGTCTCCCAAAACATCGGATGACCTTCTGGCACTACCTGTTGGCGAGTTGATAGACACACTTAAGTATTGGAAATCTGATGATGAGATTGCCGGGCCATCAACCCTTGGATTATCAAGAGAGCTGACGACCGCAATAGGCCGGGATCATAATAAATTTCTTCCGAATGTCGATGAATTTAAGATGCCTCATAAGCCTTGGTTTGTGAGTGCTTTCTTTGAAGGAATTAGTGAAGCTGCAAAAGCTAAGAAACCTATTAATTGGGAGCCTGTTTTAAACTTAGCTGAATGGGTTATGGATCAAGGACTTGAGATAACTTCTCCTGATTATGAAGAAGTTCTCGATATGGAAAAGGATTGGAGTTGGTGCAGGGCAGCGATTGTGAAAATGTTGAAAAACGGTATGAATGAGGCAACAGCAACAGGATTCAACTATGAGTTTGAAGAGCAAACCTGGCAAATACTCAACCCGATAGCCACAACTCAGGATTCTGAAAGGGAACCGAGAAACACAGTAGATGGTGAGTATGATCCTCATCTTTCTGCAATAAACAGCACAAGGGGAAAGGCTTTCGAGGCGATGGTAGAGTATGGGTTGTGGACGTATCGCCTTTTTAAAGTGAAGTATGAGGAGAAGCATGGAAACACAAAGGGTTTTGAATTCAGCTTTGAGGAAGTCCCCAAACTTAAAGAAGCCTTTGATTTCCATCTCAAGGTTGAAGAAGAACCGAGTCTCCAGATTAGATCGCTCTATGGCTTCTGGTTTCCATGGCTGGTAACACTCGATCCTGATTGGGCTGAACAGAATGCCGAATTAATTTTCCCGGAAGGGGATGATCAGATTGAGCTTTATTTCGCCGCCTGGGAAACATATGTTATTTACAATAGGCCATACATAAACGTCTTTCCTATTCTTCAAAGTCAGTATTTAAGGGCTATTAAGGACATCAGTAAGCGCAAACCAAGAAAACGGTTCGGAGATGAAGAACCCGACAAACATCTTGCAGATCACCTGATAACAATGTACTGGTGGGATTGGATCAACTTAGAATCTGATGATGGGATGTTGAAGCTGCTATATAAGCATGCAACCCCGGAGATTCGAACACGAATCATCTGGTTCTCTGGTAATAGTCTTAAAGATGCGCCTAAGCCCGTAAAAAAGGAAATATTAAATAGAGCCAAGAGCATATGGAAGCACCATCTGGATACACTGGATGAAGATATTCAGAAACATCAAGAAGAGCTATCAATGTTTACTTGGTGGTTTAATTCAGGTGCATTTGATGATGATCCGAAATGGGTGTTTGACCAGCAGAAGCAGCTTCTTGATCTGGGAGTAGTCCCTGATTTCATACCTGAAGTAGTTAATAAGCTTATGGATTTAGTAGCGGAGAATCCGCTTGACTGCCTTGAAATTCTTGAAGGCTTGCTTAAGGTTGGCTCAGGCACCATCGCGACCTTCTTCTGGGAATTTAAGGCCAAGGAAGTAATGCAAATAGCCGTAAAGGATAAATCTGATCCGGTTCAGAAGAAAGTGCGGTTCTTAGTCACTGAATTCATGGATCTAAGGTATTTTGACTTCAAGGAAATTCTTGATGAAGTAACGTAGCCCGGAATCCCTTGCCGGGAATAAATCTTAGCACAACCCGGGCGAGATTTCCGTGCTGACAGGATAAGAATTTATTCATTTAGGCGGGCTGGCAGCCCGCGGTCCCAGGGGGGAGAGAATCATTTAAACATACCGTATCAACCCAACTCCCTGACCAACTCCTGGACATCGTTAAGGGATTCATCGATGCAGGTGAGCACATGGTCGATTGTTGGGTCGTCGATATCCAGCGGTGGTTCGATGCGGATGACCTTC
>CBDVBS010000009.1:0-19422 GCA_965372275.1 uncultured bacterium
GCGCGGTTTCCATCTCCGCCTTGTTCATAATCTCCCACTCACTCGAGAACATCGGGAAGTCCGGGGTCTTCGCATAATTCTCATGTGTAAACCAGATGAGTTCGCCTGTATGCGCATCGTACATATAAACCGTTATACCAACCATACCGCTTACATCCGGATTGAATAACCCAAGGAAGGGCGGCAGGAACGTACGCCAATCATCGTTGATCTGCTCTTCCAGCCCATAGACCCCTATGGAGCTGCGAAGTATCAGATCCGCGCCGAGCATCTCGCCAATCATCCTCATCTCATCCTGTGTCAGAAAAGATGAGCTTCGGAATCCCTTTCCTGTCAGGGCGCCGGAATCAAATTCTCGTATGGCTTCCTTCATTTCTTTCGATTTGTTTAACATATGAAGGTAATTATTCTTATCCGTGCCGGGAAGTTCCGTTCCCCCGTCTTCGCGCATACCCATGACCATGTTTGTCACGCCGATGCAGTCATCGTACGGCAGCGGCATCAGGCCAATCCGCGAAAACTCATGCGCCAACTCGCCGGCCATCCTTCGGCTCATGCCGGACATAATGCCTCCGAGAGGATCTTCAAGAATGGTATCCGTGGAATAATCACTGATCGGCAATATGGCAATCGTGCCGCCGTCCTGGATTATCCAGTTACCCCAGAGGTAATCCATCGCCCGGAAATCGAGTTCGGTGTAGTCCACCCAGGCCCATTCCCACTTCTCTTCGCAAGCATCACCCGCAAAGACCATCGATCCGGGAATGACCATTAAAATAATTACCGCAAGAATCAGTTTTACTTTCATATCCTTCTCTCCGTACAAATTGTAGCCGATACACAGGCTTAACGAAAAATATCACAATCCCTTTTGGTCCTGCTATTCTTCTTTATCCAAATCAATTGTCTCTATTATGACCTTCTGTACCGAATAATTAATACTCGTAAACGCATTGAGACCATCAGCATCGGTAACAATAACATCCAGTGTATATGTCCCAATCGGCCAACCGTAATCTTCATACTGCCAAAGGGGAATTCCCTCAATAGGCGCCCAAACAGCCACGCCTGCGGTAATTGATCCTCCAGGTCCTCTGCCGTGGTTTGAAGTATAAACCGGCAACACACTGTGTAGAGGGTCTTTCATTATTACTTTGTAAGACCCGAATCCAACAAGAGGAAATCTAACAGAAATCCCGAATTCCTGGTTGATATGATGGCTTTGGATTGTCAGGTCAAATCGATTAACACTGAGTGGGTAAAGGGGAATATCCCGCGTCATTCTTACAAGCGTCATTGGGTCAGTATATAATTCCCTTCGGAATGCATACTCCTGAAAAAAAGACACAACCCCGCCGGTGAGATCGGTTGGTGCGGTTTTAAAGGTGGTCAATGATGCTCTGGGCTGTTTGTCTTTTGCGTCCATAAAGTCCGAACCCTCACATCCACCGAGAATACAAGACCCGGCAAGGAGGAAGAAAAACATGACCACAAGGATTATTCTTTTCACGTCATTTCACCTCGAAAGGTTTAAATAAAATCAATTAATTCCCCAAATCCGGCCTTAGTACCTGCCCGCGAAAATATCTTCATACTCGGAGGCCCTTCTGACCTTGGGGCCCTTGTACTCGTTAGGCTTAATGATATGCGGGGTAATGGTAACTATCAGTTCACTCCTGTCAATATCCGTCTTCTTGTTCTTGAAGAGGCTTCCAAACAATGGCAGGTCACCGAGGATCGGTACTTTATTATTGCTTATCCTTTCCTCTTCATTTATCAAGCCGGCGATGATAAAGGTTTCACCGTCGCCGACGCGCATGCTCGTGGCAAAGTTATTCTGGCTTGTTCTCGGCCCGATATCGGTTAACTCAAGCAGGTTGCTGACCGAGGGAGCGATGTACATCGTAACCGTGTCATTGCTTGCGGCGTAACCGGTTATATTCAACGTGATACCGACCTGTGAGTTCGCAACGCGCTGAGTAACGCGGCCTATATCGCTGACCTGGAATGTCGAGCGATAAGGGATATCCTGGCCGACAAAATAGGTCGCGGTCTGCCCGTTCAATGCAGAGATTGTCGGGTTGGCGAGGAGCTTTGCCTTACCGTGCTGGTTCAGGTAATTCATTGTGGCCGAGAACTTGTAGGTATCCCGGATGAAACCCTGGGGGATCATTTCTCCGGGTTCAACCTCCTGGTATTCTTCAAGGCTGAAGCTTATTGCACCGATGTTCTCGGCAGTGGTGGTATTAGTCAACCAGGCAACACCAGATGTCTCACGGATGTTGGCCGATGTCTGGATGATCTTCACATCGTACAGTATCTGCACAGGCGGTTGGTCAAGGGTCTTGATAATATTGAGCGCCAGCTTGACATCCCTGTCTGAACCCCTGATGATCAGCATCCTCATCGTGGTGAACATCGCTAATCCACTCTGACCGATACTCGAAGGATTATAAACTACGATGTTATCCGATGCGATAATGCCCTGGTTCGACAGGATCGTGCGAACCTGGTTGGGATCGGCATAGGACATCTCGATTATGTAAGTGTCGTAAAATTCGGGGAACTTCTCTTCGAGCACTCTCTCGGACGCGAAGATATATACGCCTTCCTTCACATAGTAGGAGAATCCGGACTGGTCGCCGAGCAGTTCGAGGAGGTTGGACAACGGCATCGGTTCCTGGAGCGCCAGGCTGACGCGGCCTGTGACCGACGGGTCGATAAAGTTGCTGATTCCGGCCTCGATGCAGATAATCTGCAGGACATCAACTATATTGGCATCCTTAACATTGAACTGCTGCACGTACGGCTCGGAACCAGGAAGCTCCTCGTCAGATTCATCCGGCTCCCGGGCCTCGTCTTCAGCATCATTGAGGTCGAGCGATGCCACATACATCGGCGTCGCAGGCAGCGGTGGAATTATCTCCTCCGCAACCGGATCGGGAATTACCGGGGTCGCCGGTGCAGGTGTCATGTCTTCCGGAACCGCCCTGGAGAACACGTCAACATACAGACAGTCGCCCTGCACATCAAATTCCACGCCAATGTCCTCGGGGGAATCCATCATCGGTGTGTCGATCTCAATAATCGATTTCACCGACTCGCTGTCTTCAGAGCACGTTACTTTATACCTGTTGACAACAGCGCCATCAACCTTGTTGTAGTCATACGGACTTGTGAGGTTCGAATCAGGCTCGACATCCATGAATATGAGCATTACCCGTGGTGGATGATTGAACCGTTTGACTTCGGGTTTCTTGGCGGTGCCGTCAAATTCAAATACGAATCTGTCCTTACCGGCTTCAGACTGAATACAGTCAACCGTAAATTTCGGATACAGTGAAAGCGGCTGGGATTCTTCTTCAACCATCGGTTCGATCATCTCGATCGTCCCAGCGGCGGGTTCTTCCTCCACGGCAGGCTCGATCGGCTCAACCGGGACAGGTTCCGCAATTTCTTCTACCGCTTCGGGTTCGGTGGGCGGGATGAACGGCGGTGAAACGGTCAGGATCGGGGATGATTCGATCTGGATGTTAATCCCTTCCTCAACCGGCTCCATGACAATCTCAACCGGCTCCATGACAATCTCAACCGGCTCCATGACAATCTCGACCGGTTCAACGACAATCTCAACCGGTTCCACGATAACCTCAACCGGCTCGGGTATTGGTTCAGGCTCAACAATAGGTGCCGGTTCGGGGACAGGCTCCACAATGACCGGTTCCTCAGGTGTAATAACCGGTGCTTCAGCTGCATATATCGGAAGTTCAACTTCCGGCAGAACACTAATGAACACATCATATGACGACGCCCCGGTGGGATGCACTTCCGTGGTAATCCTGTCCGGGTCGATGTTATCCGCTAAATAGACGAACAGCGATGTAAGGTTCTCCTCGTCGCCAATATATTCCAAGGCTCGCAGCTTCGCGACAGGACCCTCGCCTACTTCCCAGCTACCCGAATCATCGCCCCTGAATTCAACATCGGCGTACGGGAAGGTCAAACCGATACGAGTCGGATAACCCAGTTTCTTGAGGGACGGCTTATCGAACGGCTTATCACCCTCAACCTGGATGATAAAATCGTCGTTATTGCCGGACATCACATTGACACCCAGGGCCATCGGTTTTTCGGGTTCAACAACGGGTTCCAACTCGATCTCGGTGGTTTCGACTTCAAACGCGGGTACCGGTTCGGGTACCGCGGGTATCTCAATTTCAGTTTCTACTGCAACTTCTACTACCGGTTCCACTTCTACCAGCTCGACTGCGGGAGCAGGTTCTTCAATTTCGACAACCGGCTCTTCGGCAACAGGCGCGGGTTCCTCAATCGCCGGTGCCTCAATGACCTCGGCGGGTATTTCCGCTACCAGTTCGGGAATAGAAACCTGCAGGTTATACACGTCAACGATGATTTTATCCGGCAGGCTTGAATCGACTTTGACTTCAAGGTCTTCAATCGTGCGGGATGGATCCACCGAGAGGGTGAATCCGGCAATCGTGCTATTGTTTAGTTCACTGTTTACAGCGGACATTTTGTTGATGCCGATACCGGGTACCGGGGTCTCGAAACGATCATTGCTATGGGCCGGCAGATCGACTTCTGCAGGGGAGATGTTCACCTTCAACCTGTCCGGGTACTGGAGGGAGAAAACCTCCACCTCGGGGATCGGGCCTTCGATGGTGAATGTAAACCTGTCGACATCACCCACCGGGTCGTACCTGACCTTAACGATGCGGGTGATTTCGGGAGCTGAAGGGATGGGAACCTCAACGACTTCAGGCTGTGAAGGTTCTTCCGGGGCAAGTTCCTCGACAACCGGGACCGGAGGTTCGATATCCCCGGCGGGAAGCTGATCAGTTTTGAAACAGCTTATCTCAAACGCTCCTTCACCCAAAGTATTTATATCATGGTTGAAGTGAACTCCAGTGGATGAAATAAGTCCCACGCGCAGGATGACCGGATCATCTTCGATGAAAACATCAAGACGCCCGATTAACTCGCCCTGCACAGGGGTCGAGAACTCATCCCCGGAACCGGGAGGCAGATCAACTTCACATCCCCGGACGGTGACCCACAACCCATCCGTGGCTGTCTCCACGGTGGTTTCAGGAAGATCCCCACGATAGTAGAAGGTGAAGATATCCATATCACCTTCAGTCCGATGGGATATCTTGTGGATTACCGGGGTCCCGGAATGTTCCGCCACGCCTTCGACCTCAAGGTCTTCGATCGGCTCAGCGTAGCTGAGTGGCTGCATCCACACCACGCCGAGCAGTACCACAAGCAGGTAAACAGCGAATCGGCTTACCAGCTTCCGGCTTAGAGGCGCTCCATTCGGCTTGAGCATAATCATATTAAACACTGGCTCCTGATCAAAATTGTAGGCGAACTATACAAATTCAAATATGATTTCAAGAAATCACAATCAACGACTACCTGATCACCTGTATCTCAAAAGGTTTATCTTCAGTACTTATCGGACCCGCGAACATTATGCGCCTGACATCGCTCCCACTGCGCACGAGTATGCTGTTAAGCGAAATTTCGGCAATCTCAATATCTACTTCCGGCGGTAGGAACTTGTGCTCAGGATCCAGCTTCGAGCCAACTTTCAGCGTCACTACCTGTCCGGCAATCTCAGCCATTGCCACATACTCATCACCCTGCTTGGTGGTCATCTTCAGGTTGATCAGCGGGACGATCTGATCAAGGATGTTTGGACCGACTGCGGTTCCCATCGGAGGAAGGAACGGCTCCTGCCGCTTGAATTCTACAGGCGGCGGCCCCTGGTGAAGTAGCTCCGGATCGAACGGGCTGTATCGAATTTCCGCCTTATCACTCATCCAGGGTTCCTTCCCCGGTACGAAAGCAAGGTCTTCCTGCCTCTGCCTGATCTTGATTTTGCTGATGTAACTCCTGACGACCTTGCTGGCGCTGGCGGCGAACAAACTATATTCATTCACCGCGGATATGGCATCACGAAGAGCATCTTCCGGGATGTCTTCAAGGGCAACTGCTTCCCCCTCGCTTTCATCAACGGGCACAGTATCCGCCATACCCTGGGCCAGGTCCTGAGATGTCTGCCCCGCGGCTTCCTGAACATCCTCAGCAACTTCATCCCCTATCTTCTGGATATTCATCTGACCGAAGGAGACGAAGCCGCCGGACATCAAGCCCACGGCCGCTAAGGCCAACACAATAAATAAAATCAATATCTGCTTACGCATTATCTATCACGTCTCCTCTACACCTATGACTAAAGCCCAAGTAATCCCAGCAATTGAGAGATATTGGGCATATTCTGAATCCGCTCGTACAACGGGAAAAAACGATCACTGGGATCTATCTCATAGCTCGGCTGAATATTCGCGTCAACAAAAGTTATAAGGTTGAGCGACGCCGTGTAAGGTCTGCTCTCACCCATCCCCGCGCCTGGACTAAGATGCCAGTTCACGATGACCGTATGCGGCACCATATTCCTGACCTGCCAGAGAAAATGCTTGATGTCATCATAGGATCCTGAAACGGTAGTCTCGAACCGATGCATCTCAAGCCCGGGAAGCAAGCTGGTCCCTTCCGGGACATTCACTGCCATCTTATGGTTGAATTGGAACGAATACCACAAAGCGAGTTCCAACTCTTCATCAGAAGGATTAGGATCCAGTTTCAGGGAGTCGAAGCGCACACGATCCACTCCCTTGATGCTGTCAGTACCTTTCAGGTAATTGAATGCTTTATCGAATGGCTCAATATAACCGGCCAATGCCGCCATATCGGTTTCAAAGAATTGAAAATAGTGTACAGTTCCCGCCGCTGGCCTCACCGGTTTAATAAACAGGGCGTTGTGATAAACACCCGATTTATGGAATACATCTAAAAGCGTCCTCAGGTAAAACTTCTGCCTGAAAGGAGCCTCCGGTAATACAGCACGTATATATTCAAGATCCCTTTTCTGTGCCCCAAGGATATCAGACCAGGACTCGTGGTGGCTCAACATCAAATTCAAGCCGGCCTCGATGCCCTTATTCATCAAAATCTCGTTGTTAATAACCATGGTTTTCTCGTCCATGGTCTTCCTGACAAACAGGTTGAAAGCCAGGAACATAACAATCAGGATTATGATCAGAATTCCAAATTTTATCGCTATCTTAACCAATGCTCTATCCTGCTCCTAAAAGAGTTCGAGAGCGCTCATGCCAAATTAACGTTCGATACCCATATCCATCTGAAACGACACCCCTCTGTTCCCTTCAGGCAGATTGATCCATTCCCAGCCTCGAAGTGTAAGCCCTATGAACTGGTTCGAATTTTCCAAATCATCAGCAAGGTTCAGGACCTTTTCCACGGCCTGCGGTTCGGTGGAAACCCCGCGGATTATAATCCCCGGCCAGATACCCGTGTCATTCCCCCCGATGAAAGACATGCTCTCGATCCACACGCCGTTGGGTATTTCGTTTTCAAGTTCGATATAAACACTCAGCCAATTCGGACCCAATTCAATTATGCCGGGCAATGTGAACAGGTAGGAAAGAATATACCTCGAGTTGGCCTGGATAACAGGTACCGGTATTATATTCTGAATGTTATCATCGTTCGCCGCAAGAATCCTTTCATTTTCTTTTACTAACTTCTGGTAATCGCCATCTATTCCCTGCCATTCAGTGAACAGGTAGTACCCCAGCGCACCGATGAGGATGATCGCTACAACGAAGAAGAGCTTGAACTCCGGCTCCGGCAGATATTCGCGGGGAAGGAGATTTATGAATAAGTCGCGCTTTGTAAATTTCTTATTCAATTAAATCCACCCCCCTTAAACCGAGTCCGATGCATACAGAGAAGTCTCCCGCGAACCTGTCCAGCAGGTCGGTTTTTATCTCCGGGTTTGCTACCGTCACTCCTTCAAGCGGCATTCCCTTCAGAACCGGCAGCCCTAATTTGTCAGCCATGGCGCGGACGAACCGATCACCGTATGGGAAATAGCCGTCAAGCACCGCGAAATCGACTTCGGTCTTCTCTCGGCCGAATGATTGGCCGAAACGTATGGTGTTCAATGTCTCGTCAACAAGCTCGGTTACAAGCGGCTGCAGTTTGCCGAGTTCATCCTGGTCCGCCGCTGCCGGGGGCGTGAATGTCGATGTTTCGGTTCCGAACGATGCGAACGGGTCTTCACCAAAAGTACCGCCGGCAACTTCACCCTCCACCCTTTCGTCTTTGACCTCGAGGTCTTCCGACGGAGGCGTGCCGGGGATGGACTCCTCGTAATCAACGGAAACCGTGGTATCGAACAGGTGACGTTCGCCTATCGCATCGCACAGGTTGATCGAACCGATCGGCAGTGACCGGATGATCCTGATGTGCCCGTCATGGACAATCGACAAATCGGTGCATCGGTCATTGACCGTGATGAGGATATAATCCCCGCCGCGCTCTTGAACCTGCCCGGTACGCTGCTCGGCACGTTGCGACGCCATCGGGGTAAGATCGATTGCTACAGGTTTAAGGCCCGCCTGCAATAATGTTTCGGTGAGCATACCCAAAGGCGGGCGCGGGGCCGACAGGATGAAAACCTCAGCTCCCTCACTGCCGTCCTCCTCGCTCTTATATGTCCGCAGAATCTGGTAATCCAACATCGTGTTGCCTTCCTGGGAGGGCAGCGCGGCTTCCGCTTCGAAGAGGATCGATTTGCGCATCTCCTTCAGAGGCATTATCGGGACAATGATCGTTCGTGCAATAACTTCATTGCCGTCAATTGTAGTCAGGGCGATCTTTGTGCGAATCTTATGGGCTTGAAGCATCCTGCCCAATGCATGCGCAAGAGCGGTTGGGTTCTCGATTCGATTGCCCACGAACGCTTCGGTAGGGGTCTCCTCCCAGATGAGATTGGTCAGCACAGGACCCTGCTTGGTCCTCTCTATTTCAGCGACCTTCATCTGGGCGGGCCCTAAATGTATGCCCAGCACCCGCTTGGGTGTCGCTTGCAGGAATGGTGGAGGTGACACGTGATCCCTCTCCTCAGACCTTAATATAATTGCAATACAATACTATTAAATTATCTAACCCCCAAAAATCAAAAAAACACCGGTTCATCCGATCTACAACAGCAATACTAAACCTTCACCGGCTCGGGCTACTCCCCATATCTTTCAAACGCCCTACTAATGCTGGTTACAGCGCGTTAAACCCTCTGAAAATTTGATAAATACTATAACAAAACCTCTACATTGTCAAGGAAACCTATATCATTATTCTATTATATCCGCAACAGGAGACGGAATGTCTCAAACAGCCTCAAGCTAAATATCCGATGCCATAAAACCGAAATATCCATCCAATATCTCCCGATCCTCAACTCGCGTCCTAACCAGCAGTCATCCCCCCAATTTCACCCTCCCTCGAAAGGAAGAAGTTCCTCGGATTATGTCATCCCCGGTATCTCCAGGGTCGATTCCCTAATAATCTAATCCTTAAACGTAAACAACCTGTATGCATCGAATTCATCTCCAAGACTACCCTTCCGGGCCTTCACAGTGACCGCCCCGTTGATCGGGTCGTATATCGACGCAAGGTACCTCCTCTGGTAATTCCGCGGGATGAGCACGATGTAATAGCTTCCCAGGTTCGGTGGTTCGGGAGTGCCGAAGTCGTGCGGCAGTATCTGCAACGAGTAGTCATCAGCGAATCCAACGAAGAAATTATATGACTCAACGTACTCATAATTCTTAAAAGCCGACGGTAAAAAGCCTTCCGCCAACAAAAGATTCACCAGGTCGCGCGGGTCATCGAAAGGCTGGTCCGGTCCCCAACGAGGATATTCCTTGTACCTGAAATGAAATTCCTCGTAGGCCGTGGTCATCATACTTAGCGTCCCAAGGGCCGCGGTTTCCCGCGCCTGAACTTTTGCCCTGATAATGAGAGCCGCGCTCATCGCGGTGATGATGCTGATTATCATGGTGACCACAAACAGTTCAACCAAAGTGAAGCCACGGGCATCATCCCGTCTCAGTATTTCATACCACCGCCTTGCATGTCGTTTTTTAGTCATAATTAATGTCTTTTATTAAATGCAATTTATTACCTTGAAATTGTACAAACCGGGCAAGTAAATAGACCCGCTGAATTATACTCCATCAAAAATCCTTGAAAGTATAGAACTGTGCTCCGCCTAAACCCCCGGTTGCCGGGAGCTTACGTGCCCTTGCCGAAACATGCTCGATATCAAAACTGTAGCCCTGGAATATCGCTATCGCCCGTTGCTGCGGGCTGCCTTCAAACGGCACCATCGCTATGATGTAGGAATAACGCGGAGATGACGAGAAACTCGGCGTTACACTGAACGGTCGAATCGTAAGCATGAAGCCCGGAGCCAGCAGGTTGTATTCATTATGATCATGAGCGTTGTAACGCTTGGGAATGAAACCCCTGCGAATAAGGTCATCCCATATCGCCTCAGCCGAAGAGAAGTCTATTGTGTTTTCGTAATAAACCCCGTTCTGCAGGTAGTTCGGATAACGGTGAGGATTGGTGTCGTTGTTATAACTTTCGTAAGCCACGGCCATCATGTTGAGGGTGGCCACGGCCTGTATCTCGTTGGCTTTTACCCTTGCATGACGCATTCCCGCCACCGGGATCGTCGCAAGTATCCCGATAATCGAGGCGACCACAAGCAACTCGATCATGGTATAGCCATGAGCCCTGGCGACGGTTATATATTTCCGAAGCTTCATCACGTTACGAGGCGTGCCTCCAGTTTCTTCCTATGCGGGTTCCCAAACACCGTCGGGTTTCGGCGTTTCGGGTATCCCTTCATCTGTGATAAGAAACGTGCTCAGGCGCAATCCGGTCCCGAGGGGGTAGGCGAAACAAGTGTAGCGTTGGAAGTTGGAGTTTGCTTCGAAGTAGAGCGAGTAGTTCTCGACGAAAAAGTATTTGCCCCGAAATCCGGAATATGCCGATGGAAGGTAGTCGTCCAGTTCCGACCACCGGTCGGTGTAGCACGTGTTGTCACGGAAGTGCATCTCTTCCGCATCGGTGATGCTCCTGAGTGCTTTCAGGCACGCCGACTGGTAGGCGCTTTTTTTCGCGCCGGCCAGTGACGGGATTGCTATGGCCGCCAAGATGCCGATGATGGATGACACCACCAGGACCTCAAGGAGTGTGAAACCCTTCCGGCCGGGTTCCCGCCTGAGACGCATGAATCGGCGTAATAATCCGGGCTTTTTCATTGTATGGATCTCCATAATATGTTCTCTCTTAATTATTTCTCAATAGACGCAACCCAAAACCATTAAGTCCTTTATCAAGTCAAGAGTTGCGATCCGCTTCAGTAACAAAATCGACATGCAAAACAAATTCAAAACCCTGCGTTCTATTTCAGCATACTACCGGAATGCAGGATATTCCGGGTTGTGCAGGCTGTTCAGGATGCTTCCATCAGAATCGACCGCGAATGTGCGCAAGTGCCAGGTATCGGTATCAATCGGATAGGCAATAGCGCTGTACGATGTGGTATATGCATAGATCCTTATCGAATATACCAACGCAATCGGAGAATCTAAGGGATCGAGCGGGTTGTCAGCCTTGGAGTATCCCGGGTCGATAAGGTCGCCTTCAGCCTTCAAGCCGTCCCATGTCGTGAACTGGTTGTGCCTGCTGTAGTAGAGACTTTCAGCTTCGTTGATATGCTTCAGAGCGCCGATGCACATCGTTTCAAACGCCACGGTTTTGCCGCCCCGCATACTCGCGATCGCCATCGTGGCAAGTATCCCGATGATCGCGCACACAGTCAACATCTCAATCAGGGTGAACCCCGACTGTGAATCCCGGTTAAATATTTTAAGTCTTCGTTTCATTCGAGCACTCATCGAACGTTATGTCCTTCCCCCCGCTAATAGGGGATGAATTCCAAACTACGCAAGTATTGCACCGCCCCCGAATCGGTGATCATAAATGTCTTCAGGTCCGCGTCCTTGGGCAAGGCGAATATGGTGAAGGTGTTGAGGGAGTATCGGTTGACGAGATAGGCCCCCCCGTAAGTCGGGGTGTTTACGAACCCTATGTTCGGACTCATCCACACAACTGAATATTGTTTAATAAATATAGATGCTCCCGAGTCGGGCGGGTATGGCCTGGGCAGGTATGTCGTGGCAAGCACGCTGAACCCACCCCCGTAATACCCGTTATCCATGAGATACATCTCCTGGGCGGCAGCCAAAGCTTTCAAGCCTGTAGCCGCACCCGTTTCATAGCCCTTGTTACGCGCCGCGCGCATCGAGGCTATCGCGAGGGTTGAAAGGATGACAATCAGTGTCGCCACCAAGATCATCTCGATCAGTGTGAAACCCTTCAGCTTGCGCATAAACCTGCGCATCATGAGTTTAAGACGGTACATTGTTTTTCGGTCCCAGCGATCTGGTTCCATCGCTTCATATCTCCAGTTTTTTATTACGTCCCAAAATTAACCGGCGTCGCCTGGATGCCCTAAGTCGGGCGCCAGAAATCACCCGCCGCGTAACGCTTTATCTCAACATTACCACTGTCGGTGACACGCAGCTCTATGAAATCATTGGAAAGAACATTGAAATTGTAGAGCGTACGCGCCCTGATTGAATAACGGTTCAACGTGGGCCAGGGTTCCCAGAATACCGTAAAGCCCTTTACAAATGGCCTGAGGCTCCCACGCAAGCCCTTATAGGCGTCCGATTGGGCATACCGGGTATCGATAAAGCCGGTGCTCTTGAGCGTGTTGAAAGTTCTCGAATAATGGCCGTACTTGTTGTAGTACGCCTCCTGCGCGGACGCGAACGATTTCATCCCGTGAATACCGGCGGATTCGAGCGCCCGCTGACGTGATTTACGGTAAGAAGGGAATGCGAAGGTCGCTATGATGGCGATGATCAATGCAACGGTCAGTATCTCCACCAGCGTGAAACCGGTATTCCGGCGTTTCGCTTTTCCTTTTTTCTTGTCATTCTCTTCTGGCTTCATCGCTATCCTACCTCGGGCCGACGACGCGGCTTAAGATATTTTCGTTTTCCCCATCCGAACATACCACACATACCACGAATCAAACTCTGAAATAACAACTGCTTTATCTACAAATTAAACCTGCAATCCAACCTGAACTATCTCGGCTGCAAACGGCCGTCACGTATGACTTTGACGGTGCCGTCTTCTTCCATCACAAACGTATCAAGCGGCAAATTCGAATCCGGGTGGGCAATGAAGAGGTAACCGAACGTCCAGTGCCTGTAAGTATCCTGCACGTAGAAATCGATGCTGTAGTGCTTGGCCATACGCGAGAGGTCGCCCGACGGGTTGTACTTCCTCCAGTCACGGTTAATGAAACTGAGCTGTCTCAAACCTTCGAAGCTGGTGTAGTGCCCGTAAACCGCCCTGTAAGCCATCTCGGCTTCACCAAGGGTTTTAAGGGCCTTGGCCGCGCCCATCTCATATGCACCGCTCTTCGTGGTCCTGAGGGTCGGAATCGCCATCGCGACCACGATGGTCAATATGGTTACTACCAGCAGTATTTCGAGCAGGGTAAAGCCTTTCAGGTGCTTTTTCAGTCTCGCGAATATTTCCTTAAGGAGTCTCATCTATTTTGTCCTCCGCAACGGCCTTCTCAACTCGAAGCCTTATATTGGATTCCCGTCAATTGTTTTCGTTACGTTTCCGTTCGGTTCAAGATAGAACGTGCTAAGCCCGGAATAGGGTTCGACGGGGACGGCGATAACCCGCCAGTTACGGTAACCGACCCTGTCATACGCTACCGGTCCCGCCGTGCTCGCCGGCCCGGCCCCCGGATAGACCGGGTTGTACGGATCATCGGGTACCCAGCCGAATAGCTGGTAACCTTTTATCATCACGTTTTTCCCATGACCGATGTGATAACTCTCGGGCAGGTAATTTTCAAGTTCCCAAAGGAAGAGGTCCGACGGAGATGATGTCTGTACCGGTGGATAGCCATAGTCACGCTTGTACATCTCGATAGAAGTGTGAATGACTTTCAAACCCTTGATGCAGCCCGCTTCTTTCGATGAACGTACCGCCGACTGGGTGGTCGGGATGGCAAGTGTCACGATGATCGCGATTATGCCCACAACCATCATAATCTCGATGAGTGAGAAACCCCCGGCGTTATGTCGGCGTTGTCTCTTCAAGATATTCATATGCATTCGTCTCATCTGCAATTATCCTCACCGTACAAAGGCATCAATACGGGTTTCCAATCTGGTCAACGATAACACCGTCGCTCTCCATATAAAACGTTCGCAGATCGAGGTTAGGAATTATCGGTACAGCCATGCACGAATAATTCTGCGGGTATTCCCCGATATCGGTAAACCTGACCGAGTAGCCCTTGATGAAATAACCGCGTCCGGCATTCGACCCCCATGAGCCGGGATCGATCGCGTCAACATTCCTGAGATCCGTGATCTGGTTGCCGCCGGCGGTGTAGTATCCACCGACCTCGTAATAGAGCTCCTCGGCTTCCCAGAGCGCTCTCATGCCCTCACGCGCAGCCGTCTCGTAGGCATGCCGCTTCGTGCTGTTAAGCCCAGGAACCGCCATCGTTATGATAATAAGCAGGATACCGACCACGGTCATGATTTCGATCAAGGTGTAGCCGGATCCACTTTTTTTATTCTTTGTTTCTCTCATAATTTCAATCCTGCAATATCACAGGTTCACATCAATAGGGCACAACCGGATCACCGAACTCGTCCAATCCAATCCTCACGGGTGGAATCTGGATAAGCTTATCAGGTGTCGGTCCGTCAAGGAACATATTTATATTGAACGTCCTCAGGTTCAAGCTGCTCATCTCCGGCACGGCTTCGATCTTGAAGAACGCCGAGTTTGGAGTAGAAGGGATAATGAACCTGAGAGAGTACTTGTCAACGAACGGCAGAATCGAATTCCCCCATCTCAACTGGTTGTAAAAGAAAGCCGTTGAATAACCCTGGGGAAGATAATCCTGGCTGACGAGTTCGCTGAAATAGCCGAACGTCCCGAACTCCGCGTAATAGCGTTTCTCAGCCGTCGCGATCCGCTGAAGCTTCGTTACCGCGTTATTTTCAAGGTGCTTTCTTCTGGCCGCGGCAGTTGACGGTATGAGCATTGTTACCAAAATTGCCATTATAAACGCTACGCTCAGGATCTCGATCAACGTGTATCCTGACCCGTTAGACCCCGGGCAACGCCCGCTGAATGCTCCACGCAGCTTATTCCCATATCTTACGGCTATTTGCTTCAGCCTTTCGGTCATCAAACCTTCCAGTAATCGGCACTTCCATCAAAAGACAGGCCGGTCATTCTCTTCCCATCGTACGACTCCCCTGTCATCGACATACATCCCCCGTAAATCCCATACCCCCCCCAACAATCGCCAGCGGGGGCTGAATTCAGTCACGTCTTCGGCAACGCTAAAGGCGTCAACGCGATACGTGCCGTCACCCGGTACCGTAAATTCGAAAATATAGTCCGGAACAAACGGCACACCGTTGGAATGAGTGAGGTTATCCTCCGCAACGTAATTCGGGTCGATATAACCCTGATCCTGAAGGTTAATGAAATCGCCGTACTCACCGAATTCCCTTGCGTAAAACTTTTCATACGTCGCGATCGACTGCAGCCGCTCGGCGCACAATTTCTCCTTCGCGCGCCTCTCAACTTCCAGAAACGCCACGGTACCCACGCCCACGAGGATCACAATTATCACCGCGACGACAAGTACCTCGAGGAGTGTGAATCCCTTCGAGAACAGTCGTGCGTGCAATATTTTTTTCATCCTCGTTTTCATTCTTTCTCTCCTCCGGGTTTAATTCCCGGATCTATTCACGGCCCGCATCCGATGCGGGTGATCGTCGAAGTTATCTCTCGTAATAACGCAAACCGTACGTATGCCAGGGCTCCCCATCCTCGATCATGTAGAACGTCTTCAGGTTCCACTTGTTCGCGAGAGGTGTAAGCACAATGTAATAGTGGTTGACGTCAGGCTCATCCAGCAGGTCGTAAGGCGAACGCGTAATTTCGAGCTGGTAGCAGGGTACGAACGCGTTCACGGTATGAGATGGAATATCATAACGATCATAATCATTCGCGATAAAGTTGGTCAGTTGCAATTCCTCGAATGATGCATAAGTGCCGCCGGGGTTGATGGTCGGGTCCGATGAATAACGGTAGCGCTCCTGGGCATCGGCAAGCTGCCTCAACTTCGTGACCGCCCTCTCTTCGATGGAAAAACGCCTGACCGTGGAAACCGACCCAAGGGCCATGGTCGTAACGATGAGCACGATCGCGCTCACTGCCATGAGTTCGATCATCGAATAACCGCGTACACGATTACCAAGGTTGATCAAATATTTCCAGGCGTTACTAAACATCAAAACAACTTTCTTTCCCCCTACTTGATAATGAGCGCATCCCTCTCTTCATCGAAGTCATAGGGAGGCGCCATAACTTCAATGTTTTTGTTCCGGAGCTTGAAAAAATTCGTTCGCTCCTTCGACACCGCCCCGGCGTCGATTACCAGCACCATCTCGATGGCGGCAACATCTTCCAGGTTTGTCGTCTCCACGCCATCCTCGTCATAATAAACGAACCTGAGACCGGCGATATCGTGAGAGATATACGACAAGCTGACCTCCGTCGGGTCTTCAAAATCACTCAACCGTATGAGGTAGGTGTCTTCCGTGAGAACACTTGTCATTGATTCGTATTTAATCCACGCCAATGTCCCGTCATTACGGGTGATGGCGAATGTTATTTCCCTTGAATTCGGCGTCTTGTCAAGGACATCCGGGCCGCCCGGTGTTGAATCGGTCCCCGCATAGAAATACTGCGCGGCTCGTATATCCTCACCAAACCGAATAAGCGCGTTATTCATCGAGCGGTTGGCATCCTGCATGCTGGTTACATCACGTGAAATATCCGTCCCCTCACCCACGGCATAATAGAGGGTGACGAGAATAACCGCTGAAAGCCCGGCCGCAATCGATGCTTCAAGCAGCGTAAAGCCGCCCTGCTTTTTCGGTCTTAAATATTTCCAGATCCTTTTCATAGACAATGCAAATCCTGTAATTCCTAATAGATCACTCCTGGTTTTTGTATCTCCACCCTCTCAGCCTTGAAACCGTGATAGAGGTCGGGCGGATCGGAATTGAACTCACCGTCGGAATGGAAATGAATGACAATCGTGTCGCCGGGAACCCAGGGTGAGAAATCATTCTCAATGTTGAACAGATCACCCGGCCGTCCGTAATAAGCGATTTCCCCGTACTGAATTCCCGATGTATCGAAGAACTGCACGTAATCACTGGACGCATCGGCCTGCATGTCGAAGATGCTGAAGAAGAGCCGTATCTCCGTTGCGCCCGGGACGGTATATTCAATAAAGAAGTCCTCGTTATCCTCATAAATAGTGTGTTCCGGCAAATCGAGAAGGAGAGGAAGATTATCCCGGCGAATATCCTTGTCACGGTAAAAACTTGTTGTGAAACTCGAAAGCTCGGCGTCATCCTCCTGCCACCACTTGGTCCGCATCCACTCATCGGTGTTCCTTCGACGATCGTATGTGTAGAACTCCAACTGGATCCTGTAGAGATTGATCCTCTCGGTGGGATCAAAACTCTTCGCTTCCGCGGGCACATAACATCGACGTGCCATGTCGAATCCCTTGTTCTGGTAATTCGGGAGGTACATTATCACGTTGTCGTATGTCGTGACGCCCTTTGCGTCTGTGTAGGTCATAATGTATTCAGTGGCGTAATCGAAGCCGTAAACTTCAACCTCGTTCACATACGGCCAGTGGAAATCCTTGTCAAAATCACAGTATGTATCTATTTCGGTCACGCCTAAGATCCCGGCATATAAAGGGTTCTCAACGTTGTCGAAAACCACGTTGACCCCGGTTGAGCCGTAACCCCCGCCCCAGTAATGTTTCAACGTGCCGCCCATATATTTCGGGTTGAACGACTCGCCAAAAGCGAGTTCGCTTTCCCTGAAGAAGAAGCGCCACTTGTTTTGCCAGACATCATCCTGGTGAATCCTGCTGTCAAGACCGAGGGTAAATGATTCATACACGTTGAAGCGGTTATCGTATATAACCCTCGATATCTTGTACTGTTGGCCCAGGTCGACCATCCAGAACTGGTATCCCGGGGGCAGGTCATCCGGTCCGCCGCCGCCCGGACCGTCGTCGCCGCCGCTTCCACCCGGTCCCTCACCCTCATTAAACGGACCGGACGCATCCGGTCCCTCGGAGACGCCGTCGGTGAGCAGGTTACGTTCGGCGACCCACTTGAGGGTTGACTCATCGGAGCGCATCCCGTCTCCCGCGGCATCCCTCGGGTATCCAGCGAGGTCACCGCTGGCGTAGGGGGGAATGGTATCCGTTAATTCAGGCAGGATATTGCGGAAATAATTCGGTACTTCCTTAAGGGAGTCGGCTTTGCTTGATAATGAGAAAGGCACCTCGTCGAAATCCAATAACCGGAGTTCTTCAACTTCGCTGAATGCAATAGCAGCAAGGGCATTGGTGTCGGTTACAACCTCGGTTGTCGTGATCGCCGTGCCGAGAGTCGCGACGAAGCCGACAACGACGATGCCTATGATGATGACCGAGAACAGCACTTCGAGCAGCGATATGCCGCGCTGTCCGCGCATCAAACGTGTCGGTAACGATGAAATATTTTCCGTATGCCAATACATCCTGTTGCTTTCCGGTCTCGTCCGGACATACCGCCTTTATCAGCGGATGTCGATATATTCCTCGGGAGGACCTATCATGTAATCCGTGTAATCGTTCTCGGATACGTCCACCCTCTCAAAAGGTCCCGTTGTGTCATAATTCACTATCCCCGACCACCAGGCGCTTCGGTCAATCTCGAACCCGTAGTGACCCTCGTTATCATCGCCATCACCGAGGAGGACAATGTGCGCAGACTCACCACGTATGATAATCCAGCCCTTGGTCTCATTCAGGTTGATACTGCCGTCCTCAAATTCGGGCAGATCATAAGGGGGGGTTACATGGGGATCGCCGGGATCAGGTCCGCTTGCTTCGGGCTCCTTCGGATCCCAGGGACCGCTTCCCCCGGGATACTCGCTGTCGTACGAGCGTGAAGTTACCTTGCCCACTTCGTAGCCTTCAGCATCATAGAACACAAGGTAATCGCCCTCATCGAAATCGAATGTTTCAAGGTTTATATGTACGCCGATTGCCTCGGCATCTTTTTCAGTTATCCACCACTCACCACGGTCGTCCTTAGCAGACCCGAAATTGGTGTAGCCTTCGCCCGGCACGAGTGATACCGCCGCCGCAATATGGGGGTCGAAGTCAACGATTTCATTTGCGTCGGTGGCGCTGAACCAGAGATGTGTGGCCCTTAAGCCCCAATTCTGCGCAACGTTGGCATA
>CBDVBS010000010.1:0-19366 GCA_965372275.1 uncultured bacterium
TCGACAATGGGACGACTCCACAACGGCGGAGAATGAACTCCCTGAGGATGGGGGGAGTATTGATGGATAAGGTCACCATCGCAACTCGCGGCAGCAGGCTGGCGCTCATTCAGACCGAATGGGTGGCGGGGAAGCTCAGGGAATTTCATCCCGGGCTGGATGTCCATATTGAAATCGTCAAAACCACCGGTGACAAGATACAATCCGCGCCGTTCGCGCAAATCGGCTCGATGGGGATATTCGTGAAGGAGATAGAGGGGACCCTGGTTGATGGCCGGGCGGATATTGCCGTTCATTCGCTGAAGGATGTGCAGACGGTGATACATCCTGAATTGGAGATCGCCGCGATCCCCGAACGTGAAAGCGCGCGTGATGTCCTTATCAGCCGCGACGGGTTGAGATTGGATGTACTGCTTGAAGGATCGGTTATCGGAACATCATCGGCGCGAAGACGCGGCTTGATTGCCGCCGAGAAACGCGGGTTTGAAGTGCGGGAATGTCGAGGTAATCTCACCAAACGTATCGAGAAACTCAGGGCCGGTGAATTCGACGCCATCCTCCTTGCTGAAGCGGGTTTGCGAAGGATGGGGATGACCGACCTGATAAGTGAATATTTTGATGTATCGAGATTCGTACCCGCGGTGGGACAGGGGGCATTGGGAATTGAGATACGAAAGGATGATGGGCGGGTCTCGGATTTGGTGATGCCGTTGAATCACCATCAGACATTTAATGCCTGTACCGAGGAGAGGGAATTCCTTGCGGCAATCGGTGGGGGATGCCACGCGCCTGTCGGCGGTTATTTGTATTACCGGGATGATGAGGCAATATTCCTTGCGTACGCGGGAACCGGCGACGGAACATGGTTTACAAAACGCGTCCTGAGGAGTTCCGCCGCTGATGTGCGCGGCATCGGATTGAAGATGGCCGAGGGAATCAAGGCCCTTCCCGGTTCGGAAGCGTTTTTCGAGGAGGTTGCACGGGATGCCTGATTCGGGAATCGTATATCTCGTCGGTGCCGGTCCGGGTGACCTGGGCCTGGTCACAATACGCGCGGTGGAACTTCTCGGTGTCGCTGACGCTGTAGTGTATGACAACCTCATCCCGGACGGCATTCTCGATTTCGCCGGTAAAAACGCCGAGATGTACTACGCCGGCAAACGCGCCGGACAGCATTCATATCCCCAGGAAGAAATAAACGAATTGCTTTGCCGTCTTGGAAAAGAAGGCAAGGAAGTTGTGAGGCTGAAAGGCGGCGACCCGTTCATATTCGGACGCGGCGGCGAGGAAGCATTAGCGCTCAGGGAAGCCGGGATAAAGTTCGAGATTGTATGCGGGGTGTCGTCAGGCGCGGCGGTTCCGGTATATGCCGGGATACCAGTCACCCAGCGCGGCGTCGCGACGAGCCTTCATATGATCACCGGCCATGAAGACCCGGCGAAACCCGAATCGCAGGTCAACTTCGAAGCTCTCGCGAAAGTGGAAGGGACACTCATCTTTTTCATGGGTGTCGGGAATCTTCCCAAGATCGTGTCGGAACTTATCTCACATGGGAAATCGGCCGACACGCCATGCGCGGTTATCCATCGTGGATGCTCACCACATCAGCGAACGGTCTCCGGCAAGCTATCTGATATCACACAGGTTGTGGAGTCAGAGGGGATAAAATCTCCATCGATCATCTGCATCGGTGAGGTTTGTAAATATCGCGAACAGCTCATGTGGTATGAAAACACGCCGCTCTTCGGAAAATCCGTGCTCGTAACACGTGCCCGAACACAGGCATCCAAACTGACATCCAAATTACGCACGCTTGGTGCGGAAGTTATTGAATTACCGACGATAGAGATCGAACCGGTTGATCTGTCATCCGGCGATCTCGAAAAGATAAAGAATCTATCCAATTATGATTGGGTATTTTTCACATCACAAAATGCAGTACCGTCTTTCTTCAATAATCTTGCCGGTGCCGGATTAGATGCACGGGCATTCGCGGGAGTAAAAATCGCCGCAATTGGCGGGGCAACCGCTGATGCATTGAATGAGAAGGGATTGAATCCCGACCTTGTTCCCCTTGAATTCACATCGACGGGATTACTGAAAGCATACAAAAAATTGCCGGAGGATGAACGCGGGAACATGGCGTTGCTTCCCCGGGCGGATATTGCATCGCGCGAACTGCCTGAAGGATTAGCGCGATTGGGAATTGATTTCGATGAGATAGATATATATAGAACGACGCGGGCAACTCCCGATGACTCTTTATTAAAGCGGGTTACAGAGGGGGCGGTGGATTATGCAACTTTCGCATCGTCATCAACTGTAGAGAATCTCGCAGATATCATCGGGCGGGATGTATTCATTGAACTTTCCAGGCGCACCGGTTTCATATCCATCGGGCCTGTAACCAGCGGGAAGATACGGGAGTTAGGTGCAGTGTTGAAACGAGAAGCGGAGAGGAGCGACATAGACGGACTGGTCGAAGCTCTTATTGCCGATGCCGGGACATCTGAATCATGATTGGAATATCAAAACTCTATTGCGGGACTGTGGAACCGGGTGATGTGCTTCGCTATGAACGTGGTGGAAAACAGTTGCCGTCGCATATGGTTCAGTTCGCGAAGCAGAAGAAGCCCGTTGTGGTTTACAACTGCACGCGGAGGTGCAACCTGAAGTGCGTGCATTGCTACTCGTCATCCGCTGATATCGAATATGAGGATGAACTCACCACCGATGAAGCGAAAGCGATGATCGATTCGCTCACACGTCTCGGCTCGCCGGTGATCCTCTTCTCAGGCGGCGAACCGCTGATGCGCAGAGATCTGCCGGAGCTGATGAGATATGCGAAGGACGCCGGACTGCGTGTTGTAATAAGCACCAACGGCACGATGCTGACTGATGAATTTCTTGCGACCGCGAAGGATATCGGGTTGAGTTATATCGGCGTAAGCCTTGATGGTCTTCGGGAAGTCAATGATAAGTTCCGGGGCGTCGAAGGCGCGTTCGATAAGGCGTTGGACGGCATCAGGCGCACGATGAAGCATGGCATCAAAGCCGGGCTGCGGTTCACCATCAACAAGCGTAACGCACGGGAAATAGACGGCATCTTCGATCTGATGGCCGATGAAAGAATCCCGCGTATCTGTTTCTACCATCTCGTCTATTCCGGACGCGGCTCGAAGCTCCGTGAAGAAGACCTTACCAATGAGGAAACCCGTGAAGTAGTTGACCTGATAATCGACCGAACCGCGAAGCTGCACGAATCGGGCTTCCCGGCGGAAGTCTTGACCGTTGATAACCATGCGGATGGGCCTTACCTCTACCTGCGAATGCTGCGTGAAGAGCACTCGCGCGCGAAGAACGCGATGAAGCTGATGCTTATGAACGGCGGTAATTCATCGGGGAACGGCATCGGATGCATCTCATGGGACGGCGAAGTTTATGCCGATCAATTCACGCGCTACCGTTCTTTCGGTAACGTGCGCGAACGCCCGTTCGATGAAATCTGGTCCGACACATCAAATGAAATAATGGCGCAACTGAAAGATAAATATCCCCACGTCACCGGGCGATGCGTAGACTGCAGGTTCCTGTATGTCTGCGGAGGGAATTTCCGCGCGCGCGCCGAGAGCGTTACCGATGATTTGTGGGGGGTCGATCCCGCCTGCTATCTCACTGACGAGGAGATTTCGGGGCAAAAATTCAAACCCGAGGAATGGCTATGAGTTTTCCCATCGAAAGGCCGAGGAGACTTCGCCGCACCGATGGCATACGTGACATGGTGCGCGAAACGAAACTGACGGTTGAGGATTTCATCCTGCCGCTGTTCGTGGTTCCTGGAGAGAAGGTGCGAAAGGAAATCCCGTCGATGCCGGGCAATTATCATCTCAGCGTTGACGGAATCCTCGAGGAATGCCGCAAAGCAGCGGGGATAGGAATCCCGGCGGTGATACTTTTCGGACTTCCCGAGAAGAAGGACCCGGTCGGGTCGGAGGCCACTGATCCCGAATCGGCGGTGGCACGTGCCGTGACCGCGGTCAAGCGAAACGTACCGAGGATGGTTGTCATCACCGATATATGCCTTTGCGAATATACGTCCCACGGGCATTGCGGTCTTGTCAAGGATGAAATTATCCTCAACGATCCCACGCTCGAACGTCTTGCGGATATGGCCGTCCTTCACGCTAATTGCGGCGCGGATATAGTTGCTCCGTCCGATATGATGGACGGTCGTGTCGGTGCGATCCGCGAAGCTCTTGATGACAAGGGGCTCGAAGAAATTGCGATTATGTCGTACGCCGCGAAATATTCATCGGCATTCTACGGCCCGTTCCGTGATGCAGCCGACAGCGCCCCGGCATTCGGTGACAGGCGGTCATACCAGATGGATCCGGCCAATGCGATTGAAGCGCTGCGTGAAGTACGTCTCGATCTTGAGGAAGGCGCGGATATCGTGATGGTCAAACCGGCGCTGCCATATCTCGATATCCTGTGGCGGGTGAAGGAAATGGTTGATGTCCCGGTTGCGGCATACAATGTCTCGGGTGAATTCGCGATGATAAAAGCCGCCGCTGAAAAGGGATGGATCGATCACGACCGCGTGATGATGGAAACCCTGACATCAATCAAACGTGCCGGAGCGGATATGATTCTCACTTACTTCGCAATGGAAGCAGCGGAATTGATTTAATTGATTGGTGCCGCACATTTAATAATTGACGGGTGCGACTACTTTCTACGTATTGGGTGCCGCCCACAAGCGAGACGGGGCGGGAAAAAGTCATAACCGGACCGATGTTTCGGGACACCCTTGTCCCGAAACCGCTCTGGATAAGGGTTTGAGGATATGCCATTTTGCCGTTTGTAAGGATTTTCGACTTTTTTCCGCCCCGTCAAGCGAGTCTTCGAGCTTGTGGGTGAATACAGTGTCCAGTCACCTACAAACTTCGAAGACTCGTTTGTAGGCGGCACCCGGACTTGAGATAAAATATTTGTGCAACGTCAGGACTCAGTGTGCGATTTGGTAAGGAGTCATGAGATAGAAAATAAACGCAAATACTTCCCCCGCCTGATAGCGTGGGAGATAACGAGGAAATGTCATCTCGCATGCAGACACTGTCGCGGAGGGGCTACTAATCACGATTACAGCGGTGAGTTGAGCACTGATGAGGCATTGAGGCTGCTCGATAATATCGCCACATTCAATGAACACATGATAATCATCCTCACCGGCGGCGAACCGATGGCGCGTGATGATGTGTATGAGATCGCTCGTCACGGAACCGACCTCGGCCTCAGGATGGTAATGTCACCTTGCGGTCAACTGATTACTGATGAAAACGCCGAGGAAATCAAGGCGAGCGGCATTCAGCGTCTGTCATTCTCGATTGACGGCGCGACACCCGATACGCACGATTCATTTCGTGGTGTACCGGGAGCTTTTAACGGCACATTGAGCGGCATCGAAATATGCAAAAAGCATGATGTTGAATTTCAGATAAACACCACCGTAACGAAGCTGAACGTCCACGAACTCCCCGCTATTCTCGATTTAGCCGTCGATATCGGCGCGGTGGCATTCAACCCGTTCCTGCTGGTACCGACCGGACGTGGAAGTGATTTAGCGGATATGGAATTGACCCCGGAGGAATACGAGAAGACGCTCGACTGGGTGCGAGTGAAAGCCGCGGAAGTTGACCTGTTTTTCAAGCCCACCTGCGCGCCGCATTATCACAGGATTATCAGGCAGAAGGGCGGCCCTCCGCCGAAGCATCAGCATCCCGGCGGTATGAGTTCACTCAGCCGGGGATGCATGGGCGGCGTGAGCTTTGCATTCATTTCGCATATAGGCGAAGTGCAGATATGCGGATTCCTGCCGGTGAAATGCGGCGATGTCCGTGAAACGAATTTCGACTTCGTGAAAATATGGGATGAGAGTGAAGTGTTCAACACCCTGCGCGATTACTCTAATCTTCATGGCAAGTGCGGTGTGTGCGAATTCGTCAATGTATGCGGCGGATGCCGCGCCCGTGCTTATGCGATGAACGGCGATTATTTGGGCGAAGAACCATTATGCAGTTATATCCCCGGAAAGCGAGGCAATGAATGAAAGAGTGGAAACAGGAACTTCTTGAACGTATCCAATCCGACTTCCCGACCATACCAAGACCCTATGCGAGGCTGGGTGAGGAATTCGGCGTCAAGGAAGAAAAGATCATCAAGACCATCAAGGAGATGAGAGATTCCGGGGTGATACGACGTATCGGCGCGAGTATGGATTCCCGCAAGGCAGGGTATGTCTCGACGCTGGTCGGATGCAAGGTTGAAGAAGATGCATTGGAAGCGGTGGCCGAAGGAATCGGTTTCAATCATGGTGTAACTCATTCCTATCAGCGGGATGATGAATTGAATTTCTGGTTCACCCTGATCACGAAGGATGAAGATGAACTCAACCAAACCCTCAGCGACTATTCCGATCTGCCCGGAGTGATTGAACTTCATTCCATGCCCGCCGACAAGGTCTATAAAATAAAAGTACAATTCGCGACGGGGGGGAAATAAGTTGGACAAGATCGATAAGGAAATATTGAACTTCGTACAGGGGGATCTACCATTCGTTACAAATCCGTATTTGGGTTTGGCGGATTTCCTCGAATCCACTGAAAAGGAAATCTGCGTTAAGATCGAGGGATTCATTGAATCGGGCCTGATACGCCGCTTCGGGGCAATCCTTCGTCATGATAAAGCGGGTTTCAAATCCAACGCGATGGTCGTCTGGAAGATCAAAGAAGGGAAACGGGATGAAGCAGCCCAGATACTTGCCGGAAGTGACGCGGTCAGTCATCTATATTCCCGTCCCGGATTCCCCGAATGGCCGAGCAACCTGTTCTCGATGATACACGCCCGGAGTGAAGATGAATTAACCGGCTTGATTGATGGATTTAGGAATGAACTACTGGAATTCAGCGATGAACATCGCGTACTGCGTACCGTGCGTGAATTCAAGAAGACAAGCATGCGATATTTCACGGAGGAGGAATGATGGGCGAATTCAGCCAATCACGAAGCGAAGAATTATTCGCCGAAGCACAAGAGTATTTACCCGGCGGTGTGAATTCCCCGGTAAGGGCGTACAAGGCCGTGGGCGGCATACCGCCATTCATAGCGGGGGGCAAAGGTTCACACATATGGGACGTTGACGGAAATGAATATATCGATTATGTCTGCTCATGGGGGCCGATGATCCTCGGACATGGTGATGATGATGTGTTATCCGCCGTTAAGTTCACCGCCGATAAGGGTACCAGTTTCGGCGCACCGACAGAACGTGAAACCGAGTTGGCGAAACTTGTTTGCGAAATGCATCCTGCCTGCGAGATGGTACGTTTCGTTAATTCCGGCACCGAGGCGACACTCTCGGCGGTACGTCTCGCACGCGGCGCAACGGGACGCGATAAGATAATCAAGTTCGCGGGATGCTATCACGGTCACGCCGATGCATTTCTGATCGCGGCAGGTTCGGGTGCGTTAACATTCGGTGTGCCGTCCTCACCGGGCGTACCCAAGGGCACCGCCTCGGATACGATCGTATGCAAATTCAATCACATCAACACGGTACAAGAGGCATTCGAGGCCAACAAGGACCAGGTTGCCGCAGTCATCGTTGAACCGGTCGTGGGCAACTGCGGATGCATACCTCCTGTAACCGGCTTCCTGCAGGATTTACGCGATGTCTGCACCCGCGAAGGTGTGTTGCTGATATTCGATGAAGTCATGACCGGATTCCGTATCGCCCCCGGGGGAGCGGCGGAACTTTTCGGCGTCACTCCCGACCTTGTAACTCTCGGCAAAGTTATCGGCGGTGGATTGCCGGTGGGCGCGTATGGCGGACGGCGTGACCTGATGGAACAGGTTGCCCCCGTCGGGCCGATATACCAGGCGGGGACACTGTCGGGAAATCCACTCGCAATGGCGGCGGGGATCGCTACATTGCGAAAATTGAACAAACCCGGCATATATGAGGAGCTTGAAAATAAATCCGCCCGGTTATCGGATGGAATCGGTCGTGTGCTTGGTGAACTAAATCTGAAATATATGCAAACGCGTGTGGGTTCGATGTTCAGCCTGTTTTTCACCGAAGAACCCGCAATCGATGATGGTATTGCAGGGCTGTGCGATATCGAGGCATTCAACCGTTACTTCTGGGAGATGCTTCGCCGTGGCGTTTATTTAGCTCCATCGCAGTTCGAGGCGGGATTTATGTCGCTTGCTCACACGACCGAGGATATTGACCGGACTATTGAGATCGTGCATGAATCGCTTATCCATGTAAAATAGGGACAGTCACCTATCATTTACAGCAATAAGATGCAAGCACAAATCTTTGCCCCATTACGGGTCCAGAGCAATGCACTCCCTCAACTGCCTGGTGAGAGCGGGATAGGAGATTGCTTAATAATATTGCAGTATGTAATAGGTGACTGTCCCTAATTTCTTCTAGGCAAGCTCGTCGATCTCGTGTTGGGGTTGGCAACTCTAGATTGTTTCGCGGGCAAAAGTGTTACTTCGACTATTGAGTCTTACCTGCCCCTGTATGTCCGTCCGATAAGATTATGGTTATTGTCGTAATGCTCAGTAACCTTGGCATTGTGGTACGAAATCCCAATCTTGTTGAAATTTACGTCATAATGCATTGTCTTATCACCTTCCCTATATGAACGGCGGGTTAGGTTACCAGAGAGGTCATATGTATCTGTATGATCGGATTTAAACCATGTAGTGGCCGTCTTATTTCCTTGAAGATTATAATGTTCGACCCGGTTCTTGTATGCGTACGATTTACCGGTGACATTTCCTGAAAGGTCATAGTGTAAAAGCGGACACGCCACTCCTTTTTCTAGGAGTTCGCAGCAATCAGAGCATCTTGATGGCTGTTCCCAGCTTTTTTGCTGGATGTAAATTTGCTCGGATGCGGGAAATATAAAAGGCGCATTACACATGATGCAGTACACAGTGACATCGTGATATCCACCGATCCTTGGGGGTGTTGGGGGTGTTGGCGGTGTTGGGGGTGTTGGCGGTGTTGGGGGTGTTGGGGGTCTTAACGGTTTTCCGAACTTTGATGGATCTGGAAGCTCTGGCAATTCTGGTAGTTCTGGCAAATCCGGTAAATCCGGTAGGTCTCGCAGTCTGCTATGATACTGCACAATATCCTGATATCGGTCGTCTTGTTCCTCGCATTCATGGGATTGCGAATGAGCGTTGCGCCTGGTCTTCCGAACAGCAAGTTGATCCACTGATTTGTAGGCGTCTATTTTATTGCGACATCGCGGACACTTCGTTGGCTCGGTTATCTCCCCGTTTTCTGCACATAACAAGGCTAGGGCAATTTCCGGCCCGATCTGGAAACTCAAACCGCATATCTTGCAGCTGATCGTTTTTTCCTTCAGCCTGTTATAACGTTCTCGGCATGATGCACATTTGGTTGGATCCTTAAGTCCGTTTTCGGCGTAGAATTCCTGTTCTCCTTCGCTCCACTCGAAAAAACAACCGCAGATTATGCATCTGATATCCATATTGAGGCATCTTCCTATTTATTCTCTAATTGCTAGCCCTAGTCCTCGACAATCTTAATCTCCTCTGGTGTGAGGCCATAGAGCTTATAGACAAGTTGGTCGATTTCTTTTTCGTAGTCTCTAACTATTGCTTGTTTTGCTATGTTGGTCATATAATCAGCTTCCCTTGTGATGGTAAGGATTTTATCTGCAACAATAGTATATTGTTTTTGTTCCTCTGTGGTTATGCATTTCACTGGGAGGGTACTGATTGTCTCTTGCTTCAAGGTATAGGCACCTCCGGCAGTCATGATCCCTACAAACCTAAAATAATATTTCAGCAAGCTGCTATTTAGCAGAGTTAAAAGATACTTAATTGCTTGACTACCATCTGAAGTTAGGATGTATCCATTGCTTGGCAGAAAATGTTGCTTATTGTCATAAGCAAAAGCCCATTTGTCAGCAGTTAAGCCCCATATTATCTTTTCATCATTCTCAAATTTCTCATAATATGTATTTGCGCATCTCTGCAATGCATACCATTCATATCTAATACCAGTTTCTTCTTTATTTCTACCTGATAACTCCCTTTTATATTTAAATATGTAATTATATAAAGTGGTGTACTCTATCTTAAATATCTTCTCAGCATTTTTGAAAGCTCCTGAAATAGTCCTATCCTTATGCAATGGAAAATGCCAAGGAATAAACAAAATATAAGCTCTACTTTTTGCAGGCAACCACTTCTTGATATCCCGCCCTTGCAATAATGGTTTTATTATATTTGCATTCTTTTTATCGCCTTGAATGAGTTGATTTTTACTCTTGTCGGTAATAATGAACGCAGGATTATAACCAGTAGTAATACCCCGGTATATGCTTATCCCTTCAACTGAGCCTAGTTCTATTGAGCCGTCTTCAATTCGCTTTTTGACAGCAAGCTTTGTATTATCATCTAGTTGCCATATACACGTGCCTAAATTACCCAAACTAATTATATGATGATTCCTTTCAATATAGTCGGCTAATGAGATCTGGGAAATAATGCAATTAGTAACATTGGTTACAGTAACTACTTCTGCTGGTTGACGCTTAATAACGATAAGAACACAGCTCGCTACAAGAGCATCAAAAATCTGTAATTCTCTGAAATCAATGATCTGTTGTATCGCCAGAGAAGATAATAGGCCGCGTAGTTTTTCGCCATAGCGGGTCCTAAAAAATTTATTTGAGCTTATATAAGTAAGAATACCGTTCTTTCTAAGTATATTGATACCACGCTCATAAAAATAAACATATATGTCTGATGTTCCAGAATAGGTGCTATAAGACTTCTTAAAAATATTGCTTAAAGCCTTTAGTTTTTTGTGTTCTACATAAGGCGGGTTGGCAATCACAACATCAAACCCCTGCTTCGCGTGGAAAACTTCTGAGAAATACACCTCAAAATCAAAATCCTTATGGCCATTGGTAATTTCTCCTATCAGGTCATCAATCTGCTTCTTGTACTTCCGCTTCTTACTTGGGCTGGTTTCGTTGAAATATAGCGGTTTCACCTTCTCAAGCTGCCTGAATAGAGCGGTATTAAAGAGGTTTTTATCTACACCTAAAAGCGAATTACCACAGACGATTTTATAGTCAAGGTTCGGAAGGGGTTGAATAGTCCTACGATCCTCTTCATCTACCACGAGCGAGAGCCATAACCTGAGCTTGGCGATCTCTATCGCGCTGGGATCGATGTCAACACCGTAAAGGCACTCCTGGATGGCATGACGCTTGAAGTGATAATTAGTCCTATCTCCGTTCTTTCCTATATAAGAGGTTAGCGCGTTCCGTGCTCTGACAATCTCGTTCATCATGCCGACCGGGAACGCTCCCGACCCGACAGCTGGATCGCAGACTCGTATAGACGCCAGTTTCTCATCTATGAGCTTTGCGTGATCGCGGACAGATTCCGGCAGCTTAAAGGAATAGGCCTTGGTTTCACGTCCTTTATTCACAACACGGCTATCGTGTTCTACAACTGTTTCACCGTATTTAATAAGGGTATCAATATCATCCTTCATGAACTTGCCGTCCAGTTCAGTAGCAAGGTAATTTGCAAGGCTCTCCTGGCACATGTAGTGGACAATCTCTCGTGGTGTGTAATAGGTGCCTTTCGACTTGCGGTCTTTCACCTCAAGAAGGTTCTCAAAGACCTTTCCCAGCATCTCAGGATCGACGGCAACCTCTTTTTCCAGTGGCTCATCTTCCTTTACTGTGAAGTTGTATCGGTCAAAAATATCCAGAATCCCGGTACCCTTATCACCCTCTTTGGTTTTTTCCTTATTGCCGAAAAGCTCATTAGGGAGAAGGATATCGGTCTCAACCCAGTCGTAATCATTCAGCGGATCGAAAAGACCACCGTTAAGGAAGGGGATTCTGCAATCGAACTCGTGGTAATAATCACCGGGACGATCTAACCTGAGAGCTTCGTAGAAAAGGGGTTCCAGAATGTCGTTAAAGAAATTCTTGTAATCACGGTGTTTTTTTTCGAACAGCTCTCTCAGGAAGTGCTTGGAGCCGGAACCCCATTCCTGGCGTCGCTTGACACCAAACCATCCCTTCTTTTGCAGGAAATAAAGGAAAACTATCTGGCCTAACAGTTTTTTCGAGAAATCTACGCTGTCTATTCCTTTGGTTTCAAAATCCTTCTTGACGTTTTTATCTTTCTTGATGACCTTGTCGAGAGTTTCTTTAACCTGGTTATAAAGCTCACGGTACTCCTGGAAGAATTCCTTTGTGGCCTTCTCGATATTGAAAGCTTCTTCCAAGTCTTTAAGGGTAGGATTGTACTCGTCATCCGCAATGATGGGCACCAGGCTACTTTGTGCTGTATGACTTGCTTCATTAGCTCCCACAAGGAACGAGAATCTTCGGGCTGGCGTGAATTCCTCTTTAGCAGTAGGCTTTCCGGTTGGAGTTTCGGTAAACTTGTATTCCATCGTTACAAGAGAGAAACGCCAGTCCTCAGAATCTGGAGCCACAAAAGCCACCAGGGCAGCATCTTTTGGATCTCGGCTTGTCAGATACCATGCAATGAAATTCCGCTGCATAGTTCTGGCGCGCTCAAGGGATGATTCTTTCTTGAGCTTCGCAATGAGGATATCTATCTTCTTTCCATCCGAGTCCTGATATTTCCCGATACGTTCAAGGGACTGAATATAAGGGGCATAAGCCTCACGGATATATTTCCCTCTGTAAACAAACGGTTTATCCTCAAAATGGTTCAGGAGTTCCCTTATGAAACGGTAGAATTTATCCTTATCAAAGGAATTCTGCAATGTATCTTTTACTAATTTTCGTGCTGTGGCCTTATCCATAGCTTACCTACCAAGGAGATATTCGGACAAAATCACTTCTCTGGGGCCGGAAGTCCGGGCAGCACTCTCAGCTACATGGGCTTCCAGAAGTTCAGCGGGAATGTGGGTTTGTAATAGGGCCAGTATTTTAAGCGGTTGTGGGCCGTGGTCTTTTATATTTTTCTGCAATGCCTGAAGAGTGCGTTTGGTGGTCTGCTTTGTAAGTCCACCTTCTTCGAGCTGTTGCATAACCTTCTTGAGATAAATCTCCTGTTCCTCTGTCAACTTCCTTAAATCCCTCACTGCTTTCAGGAGATTCAGTATCTGAGAAGCGGAATCCCTTCCTCGTCGCCCTGATGCTTCCGGCATCTCTTCGACTGTGGCATAGAAGAACGCCTGCTTATTATCGTCAAGCATCTTGTAGTAATCCTTGCCGATATTACTTCTGGGTGTATTTTCCTTGACCTCAAGGCTTTTTGCTGCAGACATGAAATCAAGCTCTTGGGATTCAGATTTTTCTCTGACGATGAAAAACTTCTGTAATTTGCCTTTACGGAAATAGGTCAATAATCCATTGCCCTTATCGCTCGTTATTCTGGCTGTACGTGCCTTCTTGGGTAGTCTTTTGATACGTTCAAACAGATCAGGATTGGTATCACGAATCTCTTTTATAAGGTGGAGATATTTGAGTTCGCTTTCGCCTTCCTCATCCTCACCGGTAAGGGTTTTCCTTGAGATCAAACGATTAAAAAGTTCGTGCGATCCGACGGGTTCACCTTCTGTCAGAATACTCGCATCGTCACCAAGGAGAGTCATAAAAGCATGTATCTTCGCCTCGGCTGCTTCTTTGAGTTTAATTTGATCATTCGATTGTTTAGTCGGGAAAAAGGTAAAGCTATAAATTTCATCAAACTTAGTGTCAACGCGATTAATACGGCCTACTCGCTGCATCAGGCGGGTCGGGTTCCAAGGGATATCATAGTTTATTACCACATTGGAACGGTGGAGGTTTACACCTTCTGAGAGGACTTCAGTTGTAATTAAAATACGATAATCATCTTTTGGGAAGCGAGCACGCGCATCGAAATTCTCAATGACTTTTTCCCGAATAGCGGCACTAGAACCTCCTGTGTACAGAAGAATATCGGTTGGCGCAATCTCTTCAAGATTCTTAGCCAGGTAATCAGCGGTCTCTTTAGATTCTGTGAATACAATCAGTTTCTGCTTTTTCAAAACATGGTTATTTGTAAGTATCTCTTTAAATGAAAGTAATTTTGGATCACGCTTAATCTCTTGCCACAGCTGCTCAATCTCCATCAGGCTCGCTAAATCGTTCTCCAGGTCTTTTCTAAATTTTGGCGAAAATTCCTTAGCGGGATATTTTTCTGCTTTTTCTTCGTCGATAAGGCGTTGGACTGCGTCAAGATCATCGTTTTCAAGAAGCTCAAATATCTTATGCGTGTACTTCTTGCTGACATACACATTTCCGTTTTCTAACTCATTAAGGAAATGTTGATATGATGTGATAAATCTATTAACTGTATTACGAAAAGCATAGAAGCTTGATTCAAGACGCTTTATTAATAGAATTTTCATGAACCTGCCCATGTTCCTCTGAGACAACTTTTCTGGCTGTGTAACATCGCCTGTGAAATAAAGCATTGGCATATATCTGGCATAAGTGAATTCTTTAGCAATGAGTTTGATCGTCCGATTGAAGATTTTATCTTCTGAGTCACTTAATTCGTAGAAGACAGGTTTCGGATCACTAACTTCCGGAAATTTCATATTTTGTTTTTTCAGGTCTTCGCCAAAATACTCGATTATCTCTGATCTTGTTCGTCGAACCATAAGGTACTTGAGAACCTTATTACGAATTTCCTTTGCGTTTTCTCTCACAACATTGATGTATTCATTGTAATCACGTTGCCGATCCAGATCTTTCAACCTTCGCTCCAGGCCGGAGAAAAACCTCTCCAAGTTCGGAAGATTAGGGATTGTACTCTTTCTGGTTTTCTGAAAAAGTTTGATCTGGCTTAAGATATCCTTTGGGGAGTTATTATACGGAGTCGCAGTTACAAGAATTACTCGTTTACCCCTGCATATCTGAGCCAGTTTTTCGTAGGAAACGGTTGTCTCTGTTCGAAAACGGTGTGCCTCATCGATGATGACGTTTTTATACTTTTCTGTCCCTCGACGAATAATGTGGTCAAGTTTACCTAATGATTCAAAATCAGCTCCCCGTACTCCGAAATCGCCAAATACATTTTTCCACGAACCTGGATTATTGACGTCGATTAGGACCGGAGGGGCTATTACCAGAGTTCTCCCGTCGATCTGATTTGCTAACATCGCTCCCACATAGGTTTTTCCTAATCCAACAACATCAGAAATAAATACTCCACCATATTCATCAAGGATTTTCTTAGCGTTTAAAACCGCCTGTTCCTGATACTCCAGTTGCCTAAACTCGGTCGGAACATACGTTAAGGTCACCTCATCGGCTCTCGCCAAGTCATCCTTGAAGTATTCGTAAAGGAATTTCAGATAAAGCTCGTGAGGGGAGATAGTATCGTTCAGCCAAGTCCGGGTTTGGATTGACTGGATATATCTTTCTTTTACATCAACGCCGTCCTTCCATAGCTCGCTGAATTTGTCCCTGGCAAACTCATAATCTGCCCGGTCCTTGAGTTCCACGTTAAATTCCAGGTTGTCTTTCAGACCGGCTTTCGTGAAATTACTCGATCCTGTAATGATACGACCGATATCCCGGTCATCTTTCTTGAAGGACATGATGTAAAGTTTCGCATGGATATTCTCGGTTGGATAAGCACGGATTTCGAGCTTCCCGGAACGCAACCACTCGATGAATTTCCGGACACCCTCCTCGACAGTCGGATTATCCTCGGCAGTCTCCATTTCTGCCGCAACTGATTCCTCAAGCTGCTTCTTGACTTCGGCGGATGAAAACTGAAGGTCTAACTTAGGTTCTGATTTTGCCTCTTGTAGAATATGAAATACTTCCCGGTTAGTACTGATACCGATCAAGATTCTAATTTTATCCGTATTTATAAGGGATTTATAGACTGCGTGAAATCCGCTGGCGAAAAAATAGCCGACCAGAACGTCAAAAAACTGAGCATCCTTGATAAGGACTTTAAACCTATCGAGTAGGGTCTGATTCCTTTCGTTAGTGATGAAAGTTAAGTCTGAATCCATGGATTTATTGTAGCACTTCAGCCGGAAGACCGCAGTATTTTAGCACCGGGAAACCCTTTCAGATGATTACTAAGGAACCTCTGTCTATGGCATCAGATAAGGAGGGAAAGTGTCTGTTTCATTCTTAACCAGCGATTGAACTTCACAAACCAGGGACAGTCACCTATTATAATCAGCAATAAAGAACAAGCATCAACCTATGCCTGATCGTGGGTTTTGAGCGATGCAGCCCTCAACTGCGCGGCGAGGGTGGGATGGAAGATTGCTTAATAATATTGCAATATGTAATAGGTGACTGTCCCTGCTTTCCTATGGCTGAAAATTGGCTATCCCTCCTCAAAAGTCCCTGTGAAAGTGATTGAGGAGGGATAGCATCAACTGTTAAAAGAGATTCGTTATGTACAAAGCCCACCCGCAGGTTGGCTTTTAACCCTTAAGTATCTCGTCAACTTCTTCTTTATCGAGATCCATAATGTACTTGATGCCGCTGATGTCGGCTGATTCATGTGTCAATGCAGCGATGTCGTCCCTGGTGATGTGTTCGAGGGCAAACTTGCGGCTGCCGGCCATGATCTGCTTGAGACCCTGGGCGAGGCGCTCGTAGTAGGTGTAGAGTCCGAGGGCACCCGGCGGGATCTTCACGAATTCCTCGCTGCCGACTTCCTCTTCGAGCGCGCAGGCGGTTACGAAAATCTCCTCGATGGATGTACCGAAACGGGCTACATACACCGGGATATGCTTCTCTTCAATTGAACGCCCGATTGTCTTGCCGACCATTGCCGCCGCGATGGGGGCTCGTGCCATACCGACGAGCTTGACATAGGGAGCTCCAAGCGAGATGGCCTTGAATATCTGATCCTCGAAGGTGAACCCGCCTGCAAATGCTACAGCCGGCACATGTTCGCCCTTCTCATCGAGACGCTTGCAATATTCATACGTCAGTGAGTGGATTTCCACCGGGGGCATACCCCACTCGTTCATCATACGCCACGGGCTCATGCCGGTGCCGCCGCCGGCTCCGTCGATGGTAAGCAGGTCTAATTTGTATTTCGATGCAAACTTGACCGCTCTTGCGAGGTCCGCCGGACGATACGCGCCGGTCTTCAGGAAGATATACTTGGCTCCGGCCTTGCGAAGCTCGTCAACCCTCTGTGCGAAGCCTTCCTCGGTGACCATGCCGACGCGGGAGTGGCGCTCGAATTCCTTGAACGCGCCCTGGTTGAACGACTCTATATTGCACGATTCAGTTGGATCGGGCAGTACGACATAGCCTCGTTCGTGGAGGAGCTGGGCTTTCTTGAGGTCGGTGATCTTAACCTCGCCCCCGATATCTTTCGCGCCCTGGCCCCACTTCAGCTCAACGATCTCCACACCGAGCTTCTCGATGCCGTATTCCTGCACGTAGAGACGAGTGTCTTCGACGTTTGCCTGCAGGACGATCGCGCCGTAACCGTCGCGCTGGTGGTCCTTGAACAATGCCACCCTGCGCTTGAGGTCGACGGTGTCAACAACCCTGCCTTTCTTGATCACTGACTCCGGGTCCATGCCGACCACGTTTTCGCCGATGGTCAGACCGGTGCCGGCGATGGCCGTGCCGATAGCAAGGCCTTCCCAGTTATTCTTGGCGATGTTCGTGGAACCGATGCCGGGGATCATGAACGGCAGTTTGAACTTGATGCCGTTATCGTGACCGAATGTGACTTCGAGGTCCACGGCGGGGAAGATAGCCTTGTCGCTGTCGGCTTCGATGCCAACCGCTCCAACGGCGGTACCCATGATGTTGAAATGGGAATAGTCAACCGGGTACTCTTTCTCGGCGGCGGTGGTGATCACACCGAAAGGCTGAGGGTAAATAACCTCGTGGCCTCGATATGCCGATTTCCCGATCTCGCACATGCCGATGCAGCCATCGACGCATGTCACGCACATTCCTGATGATGGCGAGATAGAATCCGCTGTCCTGTTCTTTGAAAGCGTTGCTGCTGATCTGTTTATCCGGGAGAAAGTCATTACGCTATACTCCTTTTCTTCTTTCCTGGGTTGTTTAGTCCTTTTCTATTTCACAGGCTACACAGGGATCCATGTAGCACATCATGTCGTCAAAATTATCCTTCTCAACACAAGGCGGTGAAAGGTTCCCGCATCCGCCGCATATCGCCTTGTCGGGTTCGTTGAAAGTACACCTCAATTCACAGGCCGGGCAGATATACATACATGCACCGCAGAGGCGGCATACATCCGATTTTATATCGAACGGCGTCCCGAGTGACCTGTTCTCGCCGCGCCCCCTGAATCCGATAGCCTTGGCCATCATCTGCTCTTCGCACATGCGCGTACAAAGCCCGCACATTATGCAGTCCTCATGCTCCTGCCTGAAACGCTGCTGCCGTACGTCATGCGCGGCGGCGATGTCCTGGATGGTCTTCGACTGCGGGCATGTCGCCAGGTGCAGTTCGATGACCATCTTTCGAGCTTTGAGGACACGTTTCGAGGCGGTACGCACGACAAGCCCTTCTTCGCATGGGTAAGTGCACGATGAGACCAGTTTCGATTTCGGTTCGACGCCTATCTCAACAACGCATAACCTGCAGGCCCCGTAGGGGGACAGTCCATCCATATGGCAGAGGGTGGGGATGGGGAATCCGTAGAATTCCGCCGCTTCGAGAATCGTTGAGCCCTCTTCCACCTGGACTTTCAATCCATTCAAGGTCATTTCAATCATTTCTGCGTATCCTTTACTCCAACTGTTTCGCTCTCTTCTTCTTCCTCTGGCTGAGTGAATTCCAGGTCGCATCTCAGGCAGCGCTTCGTTTCGCGAGCCGCTTCATCGGCGGTGAACGGCAGCACGACCTCAGAGAAATTACGCTTCCGGATATCCGCGGGTAGATGCGGGGGCCACACTCTCGGGATCATCTCGTCGCTTTCTTCGTCTTCCGGCCTGGAGGGAATATAGACATCCGGCAGTTTCACCACGGCGGGTATCGTCAGATCCTTGCCAAGCAGGTAACGCTCAATAACCGATGCGGCTCTCTTCCCCGCCGCAATAGCCTTGACAACAGTACTCGGCCCGCTCACGAGGTCGCCTCCGGCGAATACACCTTTCCTGGTTGTCTCAAGGGTCTTTTCGTCCGCCTGCGCGGTACTCCACTTGGTGAATTCAATGTTCATCTTGGCGACGCAGCTCTCATCAGGGGATTCGCTTATCGCCACCACGAGCGTATCAAGCGGCAGAGTAAATTCTGTACCTTCAAC
>CBDVBS010000011.1:0-18800 GCA_965372275.1 uncultured bacterium
GAGTTATTCATGTACAAAAACCATGAAACCCACTTCCCCGACAGCCTGTTCAAGGCGCGTCTTGTTTGGTTTTAAAGGGCAGACACACAGGTCTGCCCCTACGCCGTTGATTCAATTACTCCACATCAATCGGGGCGCCGACGACCAGATGTTCACCGGTGGGGCTACGCACGATCGAGATGCACTCATCGCTCTCAAGAACCCACTCGCCCGCTGTCCAGTACTGGAAGGTGCTCACGCCGGTGGTTATATCATGCGGCGTGATATCGGTTGTCGTCGTGTAAGTCGACGGAGGCTCCGCTGGGCCGCCATAGCTGAGCGGTATGCCAAGCGAATCGAGAAGCGGGTCGCAGGTGATCGGGTTGAAGTAATTCGTATGCTCGATCATTATGCACAGGATTCCGCCGTTCTTGACGAAGTCCTTCATATTCTGGATGTCGTCCGCGGTGAACTGGTTGTACTGACTCTCGTTCGGGCCGATGAATACGACGATAACGACACGGCATCCGGTGGGATCGAACGCAGTTTCGGATGTCCGTACGAATGTATAGCCGAGTGAATTGATATGATTATTTATGATGCTCGTCGAGTATCCCGGGTTCCAGTTCAGGTGTCCTTCCCACCATTTGACGATCATCTCATCGTTGTACGGCCCGTCTAAATCCTGTTGAACTACATTCGTAACCAACTGCAGATTATCGACTCCGTTGGTGCATCCTTCGGTGAGCGCGCACCAGTCGGGGAAGCCGATCACGCCATACGTCTCGACAACCGGTCCTTCATCATCAACTTCAGCTTCGTAGATAAAGTATGCGCATTCCGTCTCACCCGGTAAAAGTCCCTGGTAACCGACATTCTCGCTTCCGGCTTTTATCAGCACATCAATTGTGTCCGAATTCGTCGGGTGGGCACCGAGAACTTCCACTTCGTATGTTGAATAGCCTTCTCCTCCACCAACGGGTGCACCGGCATTCTCAGGGCCGAAGCTTCCGGCGGATTCTACCTGAAGGGTGTTCGCATCGTTGTAGAAATGATCCCAGACATCGATGCTCAACGAAAGGCTTCCACCCGATGAGGCACCGTCGTTCCATAACGTGTTATCCAGTTCCGTCACTGCAATCCGGTATGGCTCAGGACGATTCGCATCGGGATGAAAATCATCCGGGACATCCCATGGTGCCGAGCCTGTGGGATATTTCCAGCAGGCGTCGATGGCATAGTTGAAAACAAGTCCACTGCTGTTCATCTCGATGATGTATTCCCGCACATTCTTCTGCCCGGCAGTGAACACCCCGCGTCCTTCGATCGAGACATTCTCCATTGGGTCTTTAGCTTCGAGGTCGTCGCAGAAATATTTGTATCCGTTCAATGTACAGTTGTATCCGGCCGAACCGTACGGCGCGCCGAGAAGACCGTCCCGGTAGCCGAACACCGTTTGCGTGTGGGGGAATTCGGACGGGTTCCACCAGCGGGTGTATCCATCGGCGTTCAGCAAACGGATATCACCCTCACCGGCCATGACCAGGTCGGGGTCGGAGAATCCGGTGACCGTACCGGTTGTGAAAATGATGCCGCACACATCGAACCCGGTGAATTGATCCAGTGCAAGAAATGGATGCCTCAGTCCGAGCAGCACCTTGACGATGTTCCCTTCGATGGAAATCCCGTCGATGGTCAGGTAGAGGTAGGGCATCGGTTCGAGGAACTTCAGCGCGTTGAGGTGGATATCCGCTTCACGCTTCGGCACGGCTTCGAGGGTTTGTGTTGCCGCATCGAGCTTGAATTCCCACAGACCCCAGAGGCTGTGGATGCCGTCACCGGCGGGTATGGCATTCGCGGTCTGTAACCCGGTATCCACGCCGACGGGGTCACCCGTCCCGCTCGAGCAGCCGAGGATGAATAGCATCATGATTACGAAGAGAGGGAGTAATTTCATCAACCGATACATTTGAACTCTCCTTGAGGGCAGCATTTCCCCCTTAATCTTAGATGCGGACGGGGGGGGTTGGAATATATGCGAAGCGCCTGCTATCAAAGGTCACGTATTTTGCTTCGGAAGCTAATGAGAATCTCTTCCGTGATATAGGGGTTTGAATCTTTGATACTTTCAGCTACGCGTAAAGCTTTCCCTTTATTGAGCTTCTTCTTCTCAACCAATATCAACAGGAGTTCGAGTCCCCAGAGCAAGCCGATTTTTCTTCCTTCACACTCTACACGTAGAGCTTTATCGTTTGTACATACCCTCATACCTCTTCCAGCAGCAATTACAGCACATTCCTGATCATCAGAAGCAAGGCTGCCAGAGGTAGTAATTAATGACAACTCCCGGGGGGCAAGGTAAAGGACTTCTATACCTAAATCCTCACAGTTTTCCTTCGTAAATTCATTAACCTTGATCAACACTCCAGCAGTAATCCCCAATTTCTCAATCTCACGGGAAAACAATCTGAGAATTGTCCTGTCCGAATCCCGGAAGTCGATAACTACATTTGCATCAAGAATGATCAAAGATGATACCCCTTACGCTATCCATTGTTTGGCCCTGTTACGCATTTCATCTAATGATAATCCAAGGATATCGGCCGCTCTTGAAACAGTTATCAGTTCTTTCTCAATGGCATCTCTGGTCAATCTTGCTAACCGATCTTCCCTGAACGCGCTTTCAGAAAGCCTGCCAGGTTCACTATGGCCAGACAATGATTCCCGTCTTTCCTTGTACCACAGCTTGTTGAATTTCTCGAATGGATTGAAATCAACATTCTCTCCAATACGGTGAAGCACGGTTTTATAACTGACGAAAAATATCTGCTTTACTTTAAGAACTCGCTCAATAATTGGTAATCCCCTTGACTCAATCCATTCCTTCTCGAAACTTTTTTCAGGCATCAGGAAATGGCTGGCAAAGGAGTCAGCTTCCTTCTCCTGTCGATCATTTTCTTCAGTTATTTCAGAATCAAAAGCATCCAGATGAAGTAACAGGTGTCCTAATTCATGTACAGCGCTGAATATCCATCTTTCAACCGAGATACGCTCCCAGGTGTTTACAATGACTGCGGGGCCACCATCATCCCCTCCGACGGCAAGACCAAAGAAATCATTCTTTTTATATACAAATCGAATAATTTTAATTCCGTTCTTTTCCAGTAATCCGCAGATGTCGCGTATCGGTTCATCATCCGACAGGCCAAAAACTGCGCGGCAGATTTCAGCTGCTTTAGCCGGTCGCTTCTTGCCCTTGCGATGCTTCTTCAATTCCTCCCTGATCTTATCCAGTTTCGACACAGTCTCAAGGCCAAGGCTTTTCTCAATGAAATTGTAATCTTCGAGTTTACTGGCAACCTCGGCAATTATCCGGTCACGGAATTTGACTTTTTTGCTTGCACGAAACCTTACGGAATTCAACTGCCTGGGTTCCATCAGAAGTTCGTCCAATCCAACCCCCAAAGCAGAGGCGATTGAATAAATAGTATCAATACGCGGTTCTGCCTGACCTCTCTCAATGTTGCCAAGCTGGCCGGTTGAAATGCCTGCTTGAGTGGCTAACTGAGGCTGAGTCAGACTCTTAGCCGCTCGTAGAGCTTTGAGATTCCTCGATATATTCTTGGGATCCATTCCATCACCTCCCTATACATTCATATCATATATTACGTAATTCGTCAAGACCTTTATTAAATTGTATGTAATGATGTTCTTCGTAATAACCTATGCTTTAATATGCGTGATAACTGCAGCGGGTTAATTTACGGTGCTTCTTCTTCGATGGTGATGCGTTTCACGGCGGTGTGGTCGTTGGTTACCACGAATGCCGTATCAAGGCCGGTGAACGGTCCGGCTTCCAGGGTTGAGCCGAGTGCGATGTAATTCCCTTCAATCACGGTTACCGCATAGCGTCCCTGCTCATCCCCCTGCACCAGCATATGGACAACATCCGGGGCATCCTCGGTATAAACCGCCACCCAGGGGTTGGGTACGATCGTTTCATTGTCGGCATAGAACACAACGCCCGTGATGACACCGTCATCAGCGCTGAAATCAAGATTGCAGCCGGTGAGCAACAGCAAGACCACTAAAGTTATCGCAAAATAATTACATCTCATAATTCCTGTCTCTCCCAGATGTTCGCAGGATAGTTCTTGCTCCTATTATCATACATAGTTCCTGCTTCTACTTCTCCACTTTGATACTTTTCATCCAAACATAAAGACGAAACATCCTGGAAATAAATACGTACTCTCCTTGAGTATCCCCTTTCTTAATCACTTTTAACTCCTGCATCCTTCTCAGGAAATCAGGGAATTTCTTTTTTTCGGAGTTTGTGAGCTTTGGGCCTATGTCGGCTTTAGAAAAGGTCATTGTTACTGGGTCAATCACAGCTATTTTGTTAAGAATTTCCAGATAGTCTTTGCTTCTCAACGCGCTATATACTTGCTGTTCCGCGAATTTTTCACCAACATCATCTGCAGCTATTATTACTGCACCCTTTGCATCGTCTATATTGATCACATTATCATCAGCAGTCCAAAATGCCGCATCCCCTACAAGATGCATTATTTTAGGGAATCCGGCTGAGTAGTGAGTCATAATATTCATTGCATCCTTGTCAACTTTCATCCCTACAGAATCAAATGCTTTGTTGAAAAAATCAACCATCTCATTATTAGTCATTACATCTATCTCAATTATGTTAAATATCCTTTCAATTGGCTTGTGTCTTTGGATCAACTCCCATCTTTTTTCCTTAACACCGCAGAGCATGAGCAGAATTGGCACGGATTCCTTTTGTAAGGCGTTCGTATCAACTACATCCTTAATGAAGTGTGCGAATTGGGGATCACTTGCTATTCCGTTAATCTCATCGAAAACTATGAAAACCCCTTTCACGCCAGTATCACTTAATCGACCAATCACTTCCCTGAGAAAATCCAAAATATTGTTAGGGTTGGTTAATGTCGGAATATCTTGTTTTAGAGCTTGAAAGTCAATGTTAATCCCGAATAATCCCTGTTTCCCGATGTACTTTGCTAACCAGTTCCTAATGCTCTCTGATCGTCTTGGATTGAAAACTCCGGAACTTATAGTTGAGACAAGAATAGCCTGAATGACATCATGTAAATCCTTACAAGCGCCAAGAGCACAATACACACTATGAAGCCCGAAATCTCTATCGGCTAACCATTGAGCAAAACCTGCGACTGACGTTTTGCCTATACCATATTCTCCCTGAACATAGATTGCTTCCGGTTTACCGGCAGCTACTTGTGCAACCCCTCTATCTATTATCTTCTGGATCTGCTCTACCCTCCCTGTAAACAACTCTACAGGAACAGGCTGACCAGGATTAAACGGGCTTTTGCCTTTTGATATTTCGACCATATACTCTCAATTCTCCTTGAGGGAAACCTTTAAATCAACTTCGTCATTCCGATTCGACTACAATCTTACTCCATTACCTCTTAAACCGCCATTTTATTATAGTCCAGATTGCTTCGACGCCGTCACGCCAGGTTATCTTCTTGCCTTCGAGAGACGTGCGTCCTTCATAAGATATCGGAACCTCGATGAGTTTGTGCTTTTTCTTGAGGACCTTCGCGGTCACTTCCGGGCAGAACTCGAAACGCTGGCAGGTGAGGCTGACATTTTTTATGACATCCGAGCGGAAGACCTTGTAGCAGGTGGCTTCGTCGGTGATACGCGTTCCGTAAAGGATGGTGGCAAGGAACGCGAGCAGTTTGTTGGCGAAGTAATTCGACCACTGCATCCCCTTAAGCGGACCCTTCTTTCCCATGAAACGACTGCCATAGACGACATCGGCTTCACCCTTGATGATCGGCTCGACAAGTTTCGGATAATCGTTGGGGTCATATTCGAGGTCGGCATCCTGGATGATTATGATCTGGCCGGTGGCATATACGAGGCCGATACGTATCGCCGTACCCTTACCCTGGTTGAGCATACTGAAGTGGATCTTCAGCACGTCATCCCCATGGTATTTCTCCCGCACTTTTTCGAGCACTTCGATGGTGCCGTCAACGGAGCCGTCATCAACAATGACGATCTCTTTCTCGAGACCGAACACATCAACCGCACTGACTGCTTCGAGAACCGGCTTGATGTTCTCCAGCTCGTTGTAGCACGGGATTATGATGCTGAGGCGTTTGAAATCGGTTGGTTTTTCAACTGTTTTTTTTGGCACGTTGTGTCTTTCATTATCACCCACAAGCTTCGCGGACTCGCTTGTGGGCGGCACCCATCATCCTTGTGGGCGGCACCCAACCTGATGGTGTACGGCACCCGTCTATGTTACAGGCAGCGCCCGGTGTTTGCATGAATTATAACAGAGGGTATGCGAAATGGCTAAGCCAGGATATTAATACGGGCTGCATGCAATTATGCATTTGAAATGCATGATTGCATGGTAGAATATAATTACCGCTTACATGCAAAAATGCATTTGAAATGCATGATTGCATGGTAGAATATTTTTACTAAGTATGGGTTTCTGCCCAGCGAAATCTGAACGTGAGGTTTGACATGGTTACCAACTACATATCAAGAAGCCTCGAGCCGGTTCTGAAAAGGGCGGTTAAGGGTTTCCCGGCGATCATTCTCACGGGCCCGCGTCAATCCGGAAAAACGACCTTGCTTAAGCAGCAATTCGGCAGGAAGTATAATTATGTATCCATAGAACCTCCCGACGTCAGGGATGCCGCGTCATCGAACCCTCGTGGATTTCTCGATTTGCATTCGCCACCCATTATCATTGACGAGGTCCAAAATGCCCCGATACTTTTGCCCTACATCAAGGAGCTTATCGACGAGCGACGTGACGTACCGGGGCAATATATCCTGACCGGTTCACAGAACCTGTTGTTGCTCGAACGCGTAACGGAAACTCTTGCAGGACGAGCCGCAATATTGAAGCTGATGCCATTATCAAAACGCGAAGTCGATGGCGAACCGGAAGCGAAGCTGCCCTGGGAGAGAAAAAAGAAACCATCGAGAAAAGGTTATATCGGTAATAAATTGTGGGAGACGCTATTAACAGGTTTCTACCCGGAACTCATCGCGAACCCAGGCAGGGATTACACACTCTGGCATTCCAGTTATATGCAGACATATCTTGAAAGGGACGTGCGTTCGTTGAGGCAAATCGGTGATCTATCACAATTTCAGGATTTTCTGAGGGCATTAGCCGTAAGAAGCGGTCAGTTACTGAACATCACGGATATTGCACGCGACCTTGGCATTGCCGTGAACACGATAAAAGCCTGGTTATCAATTTTGGAAGCGACTTTCCAGATTTACATTCTCCGGCCTTATTTCGCAAATGTTGGAAAACGACTTGTAAAGTCTCCAAAGATATATTTCACGGACGTAGGTGTACTATGCCACATTCTCAGAATAAACAAAGCAGATCATATTGCCTCAGGGCCTTCAGGTGGAGCCATTATGGAAACTGCCGTCCTTTCTGAGATTGTTAAAACAATTATTCATCGTGGAATAGAGCCCCAGATTTATTTCTGGAGGACATCCCTCGGTTCAGAGGTAGATATAATTGTGGACACCGGGGCGAAGTTGATCCCAATTGAAGTCAAGCTCTCCGCGACTCCAAGGCCGGGGATGGCCGACAGGATCGAAGCGTTCCAGGCGGACCTCGGTATAAAAGCCGCCCATGGATATGTAGTTCATTCCGGTGACGTCCATCTTCCACTCAAACCCGCAGTTACTGCCATTCCATTCTCTTCGTTATAGGATGTTTGATTCGTTCAGGATTCTTCCCACAGCACCTTCCGCAATCTCAAACCGGTATATATTCCCGCTGCGAGAAGGAACATCGCAAGCATGATAAAGAACGGGGCAAGTTTCGGTATATCCCGGCTCAGGGTTATGAAGAAAAGTTTGGTCGTAGTATAACCCTCCGAACCGAGACCCCATATCGAGATATCGATCCCGAACACTTTCCTGAATCCCTTGCTGATGAGAAGCATCCAGTTGCAGAGGATTGGCGAGAAGATGGGGATGAAGTACATCTTGATATAGCACCCGGTCGCGATGCTTTCATCGAATGTATTGCGCATCAACCTGATGAATTCATTGAAGTGGATGATAAGCACCGGGAACTGGATGATGAACCCGGCATAGCAGAGGCGTTTGAATGCGGTGAGATATTTTTTCGCGCCGTCACCTTCGAGGAGCATACCCACCGGGATAATCATGGCGGGAAGTATGAGCAGTGCGTACCGCGGTCCCCAGCTCCAGAACCCCGACCAATAAACGAAGGGCGAGTAGAAGATCAATTGGGTTAAGGCGTGCAGTATGATGAAGATCATTACGATGGGGAACTTCTTGCGGAAACGTTTGAATGCCCAGAAGAAGAGGATCACCGGCGGGAAGTAGAGAAACAGCGACTTGCCGGGGCTTACGAGGAATCCGACAATGCCCGCATAGAAGAACTTCAGCGGCAGGAATTCAAACTGATCGTCAGCGCCGTAACCTGTGATGAACGGGTTGCCGAAACGCGCATGGTTGTAGAGGTAGAACACCATCGGGAAGATCAGTAGTCCAAGCAGCACCGCCCCGATGCCGTACGCATTTCGACGATATTCATCCGCCGGTACCGGAATCTTCTTCGCGAATTTGCGGAAGCCATTGACAATCACACCGCCCATTTTCACGATCACAATGAAAGCTAAGGCGAGGGTGTAGATCACATCTGCGAATTTCGTAAGCATCATCAGGCTGTACATAAACCCGCACATGAATGCCCACCAGACCGGTTTACTCTTCAAGATGAATCCGAAAAGGAAATACCATCCGAGGAGCATGAATGTCACCTGCGGAACTTCGCTCATATACATACCGCCGTACACGAGCAGGTTCGAGCAGAGGGTCAGGGCCAACGCGAGAAACGCGGATGTGCGCGGCTTGTAATCGAAAAATCGGGATATCCGGTAGAGAAGGACACCGCATAATGCTAATAGCAATGGGATCGTGATGCCGGATATGAATACTATAAATGAAAGCTTGTCGGCGCCCTGAAGTTTGAACAGCGATGCAAGCAGCATACCGACATACCATAGCGGGATGAATATAACCGACGACATGATCCCGTACTTGCTGAACAGTTGTCCCGATTCATCGCGGCCGCCGTACTGGTGATCCTCGGTGTGTGCCCAGTAGATATACATGTTGTCCCAGTCATCGGCGACGGGGTTTGACTCGACGGTGAGATTTTCGATTTCGAATGTTCCCCGCTCGGCGATGGACTGAGTTGTGAGGACCATCGGGTATGCATCGCTGTCGCGCACCTTCCCCTGCATGGTGAAAACGCCGATGCATAGCACCGTGAGAAATATGAGCGCTGGAATTCGCCTGTCAGCGTCGGGCATGGTTACCAGTATAGCCCGTGAAAGGCGGTTGGGGAAGATGCTTTGTTGTGATTATGGATTGTTCCCGGTGTTTCGGGAATGGTGTTTCGGGAATTTATTCCCGAAACGGGAGTTGCAGTCAGACATGAATAGTGCTTTATAACGGGTTGATACTTTGCTTAAATACATGGGCAATACCTGGTAGCCCGGGGTTGAAGCCATCCTTATACATGAAATAAATTGGCTTCTACCCCGGGTAGGCCTCAATTTATCAGTAATAGAATGGATGAGGCCAACCCGGGGCTACCAGGTCCGTGTTTATTTTCAGAAGTATCTAAACAAGATTGACGTATCAAAAAGGCTGAGGAAAGGCTTAAAAAAGTGCCATTGGGAAGTGGCCCATAGAATATTTAACCATTTCATGCAACATTGCGGTATAATGAATGTAATTAAAGTCAGCTGGTTCTTATATCGCCTGTAGCCGAAAGCATGGGGCTTCGGTGAAGGAGGCAGGGAAAGGGCCATAAAGGCTGTCTATTACCAACAGATAGGAGAGGCATTATGTTCAGTAAAGTAATTATCCTGATTTCAGTGCTGCTTATTCTTATTTCATTTTCCTGCTCCGGCAGTGGCGGGGGTAAAGATCCGATTTTACCGAGATCCGGTGATAGTAACGCTCCGGAACTCTGGATTTATTGCGCGGCTAATTTCGGCGAAAGTGATCAGCTTCGGCTTGCGCTTAATCTCCTTGAAGCCAATGAAACGAGTGCATGGGGATACGAGAAAGTTATTGTGACGGGCAGATTCTTAGACGATATGGATGAATACCAATATTATGATTACTTCAAGGGACTCCGGACCTTCTGCGAGTACGCAAATTGTGTGTATCCCCCGTGTAATGAGTTGGGCGTTGAGATTCCTATTGAGGGTTTAAATTCACCTGTAGAAATCATACCCATGCAATTTCCCATAGGGCACTCGGAATCTATAATTTGGGACAATAGCTTCTCTGGCAATGATGCAATAAAGCCTAACCTGCTTGAGCCCATACCCGTGAGGGACTGTTTGTTTGAGGTTAATACTGGTGGAACAAAAGCAACTGTAATAGATGATCCGATTGTCGCATTCGAAAATAGCACTTTTGATGATCCCTCGGCCTTCTGGTCCGGTGACGGAAATGTAACTCATATTGCTGATGATGGTTACGAAACACCAGATGGCTGCGTTCAAATAATTTATCCGCCCGTAAACGGGGGTCCGTCTCGGATAACGCAGTACCGCGTACCTGTCAAGCCATGGCAATGCTACTACATAACATTCGGATTGAAATTCATGGAATATGATGGTAGTAGTGATTCATGTCCTTTGGCTTTGGAGGTGTTAGATGAAACGGGTAATCAGATAAACATATTGTACAAAGACCTGAAAGATATGGATGACTGGGAACAATATGCGGATGGTGGATTCCATAAATGTTCTGTTCTTGTATTCAACAGTACGATTACTACGCCCTATAGTTCACCAGATCCCTCAGGTTACGCCTATTTCACTTTCAAAATAGGTATGCAAAGCGGGGAAGCCAGTTACAGATTCCGCATTGATGATGTAAAAATCCGCAACGCGGGTTTCAATCTATACTGCAACCGGGATGATGGATCAACACCTGTTAGTGTTAAGGGATTTCTCGGAATACCTAGCTTCCTGACCCCCCCCCCGGAACCAATCGAGATATCTCCTCACAAAGTTGAGTACGACCCTGCTAAACTCTCAGTTGATTTAGATCCGCAAGTGAGCTTTTTTAGTGATGGCGATGTGATTAACATTAGTTACTATACCGCCCTATGGAGTTTTAATCATCAACTGCCCTGCTGTCTGACCAGTGACGATCTGTGGGACATATCCGATTCGGGGTTATTCTACAAGAATCTACATGTCCTGAGTGATTATGATATTGATAATATTAATTTCGATTTTAAACGATTAGCTGTTGGTATTGATGAGTTGAGAATAGCCAATCTTTGCGCATTGTGTGAAAGAACAGCGGGGCCGCCAGGGATGTTACTTGGAGACAGGTTGGATTTAATCAACCAGATGGCTTGTAGCATGAATAATGTAAATGATGAAAATTGGGAAGAATTGCTTGTATGGAGCGACATGTTCGATAACTATCATAACTCCGTGGATAATTCCTGGATGGTCAACGGTTCATTGAAATATAGCTGGATGCATCTGTTTTTATGCCCTTATTCAGAATGCTTACCATGGACAGTTCTGAATTGGCATCATACGGATGACGGTACTCGCCTGGAATCGCTTATTCATTTCAACGAAATGCCAAATGTACGGCAGGTGCTCTGCGGCTACTATGACAATACGGGTTGGGAGTCGGAACTCCGTGGTTGGGGCAGTGATGCTAAGGGCATGGATAGCATAAGGGCTGTTATGTTCACAAGTTTTGTCCCTGGAAATCTTACTACTGTAAACCTTGAACCGTTCTCCGTAGTAGTAAATGACATCGATTGGTAATAATTAGCTGGTTGGTGAAAAGCCGGAGATTCGATACAATTTAATATTTGCTTTCTTTAAACACTTATTTGGAGCTGTTGCTCCAGGGATGAGGCGTTTATTGTTGTTGTATCGGGACACCCTTGTACAGATACAACTGAAAGCCGGTTACCCCTCAACTACTTCAATTTCCTCAATATCCTCCGCCGGTTCTTCTTCTTCCTTTTCGATATCGTATGGTTCGGACGGCAGGCCGCGTACGACAACCTTCTCGCCGCCCTCAAGACCGCTTATCACCTCGGTGAATTCATAATCGGTGATACCCAGCTCGACTTCCCGCTGAATGAGATTGTCATCATCATCCACGACGAAGACATAATCAATGCCCTTATATCGCAGAACGGCGTTATCGGGCACCTTGACCACATCGATAACTTCCTCGGTGACGATGTCAATATAGGCGGTGAGGTTGGGAAGCAGCTTGCCGTCGGGATTGTCTATAACCATCTCGACTTCGAAGGTTGTCACCGTGGTCGTGACCTTCCCCATCGGGTTGATCTTGGTAACGGTCGTGATGAATTCCTCCCCCTCGAACGCATCGACTTCGATGATAACTTTCTGCCCTATCCCAACAAGCCCGATGTCGGTCTCATCCACCAGCGCCAGGATCTTCATCTTCGAAAGGTCTCCGATGAGGGCGATCAGATCGCTCCCGGCACCGAACGACGACTGTGAACTCACCACGACCGATCCCTCGGTGACGAATTTTTCGAGTATCACGCCCGCCATCGGCGAGTAAATAGTCGAATCGCCGAGGGATTTTGCGGCACGGTCATACTCGGCTTTCTACATGCGGTAATTGGCTTCGTACAACTCGACGATCTCTTCCGGGGAACCATCGAGCAATATTTCAAGCTGCTCCCGTGCATTCTCCAACGCGACCCTTGACTGGTTGCGTATGTATTCCGCCGTTTCGAGCTCTGCATCCGATGCGAACCCGGCTCCGTGAAGCTCCCGGGTTCTTGCGAGGTCTGATTCGTATTTGTCGAGGTCAATTTCGAGTGTGCGTATCTGCTCCTCGAACCTCGCCTTCTCGGACGGGACCCATCCCTTGCGCTGCTGCTTGAGGTTTGCGCGGGATGCTTCCACCGACGCCTGGGCGGCGCGCATGTTGATGAGCAACACTTCCTGGTCGAGCTCCACCAGGGGATCGCCAACCAGCACCTCGTCGCCTACGTCGAAGAAGAGTTCGTCAACCTTGCCGGAAGCTTCGGAGCGTATATGCACAGTGTCATACGGCACCATCGGTCCTTGCGCGCCGACGATTTGACGTATGTCGCCCCGTTCGATCTCCTCGGTCTTCATGTAGGAAGCGAGTTTCCTATCATCCTCATCCTTATCCTTCCTGCCGCCAATTATTGCGAATATGACGACCATGACGATGATGATTACTATGAAAACCAAATTTCTTGCTTTGTTGCTTTTCTTTTTCTTTTTCATTCCGCTATTCCTCGGCCCCCCTGATTAATTAACCTGCACAACAACCCCGCCACCGCTTTCAGCGACTTTATCCAGGCCCATCTGTGTCAGGAATCCCATCCCGACCAGAAGCAGAATTAACAGGACAAAATAGATGATCATGGTAATTACCGCTGAGCGCATGGGACAGCGATTGGCAAACCGCAGGCCGATGGCCATAACGATCATGCTCCATATGGTGAACGGATCAACCAGCGAAGCAAGCATATATTTAGCCATGTGGATCTTGGCAGGTAAGTGATACGCAAGGCCGGTAACGGTGCCCTGCCATTCCATCAAGGTTTCCGGTGTTACTACACCGGCTAATTTCAGGAGCTTATCTAAAATATTCCCCAAAAGCGCAATAAGCGAAGTGTATGTTACAACCGACATCAAACGTTTGAAGCTGGTATCCAGTCCTTGTATCAGTGATATCAGGTACAGAACACCCGCAACGAAAAGGTACACAACAATGACAAAAATACCCCCGGCGGATTCTATATAGGGTTCCCACTTCCGGCCTTCTTCTATATATTTCTTTTCCACCTCGGCGAGTTTTTCCTGCCTCTCCTCCTCGTCGTCGTCCTGGATAATCGCTGCCCATTCCTGCCTTTTGGCATCGAGCCTTACATCCTTTTGAGCGGGATATGTCACTATTGTCAGCAATGCATTTACTACGATGATAACAATCACCGGCGTCCAGAACTCGGGCTTCTTAGCGAGTCCCCTGAACAGCGCCGCGGGATCGAGGAAGACATTGATGATCCTGTCGATAATTCCCTGCTGCTCATCTTCCTCTTCTTCGGCTATCTCCTCATAAAACTCTTCATTACCGGTCATTTGGCACCTTATCCCTTTCTGTATGTATTCTGCATGTATTCTGCATGTATTCTTATTTATTCCGATTTTCTCTCATCGCTCACGATACGTCCATCGCGGAATCGAAGTATGCGCGGACACCGGGCCGATATCTCCGGGTCGTGGGTTACGATTATCACTGCTTTGCCCTTGCTGTTCAGTTGGCGGAAAATGTCGATTATCTCATCCCCTGATTTCGTATCGAGGTTGCCGGTCGGCTCGTCGGCGAATATCACATCCGGGTCATTGACGATAGCTCGCGCGATTGCCACGCGCTGCATCTCTCCACCGGAAAGTTCATTCGGCTTGTGATGCCACCTGTCTCCAAGCCCGACCATATCAAGCGCTTTACGAGCCTTCTCGCGGACGTTGCCCCTCTCTCCCGCGTAAAGCAGCGGCAGGGCGACATTCTCTACCGCCGGTGTGCGCGCAAGAAGGTTGAAACTCTGGAAGACGAATCCGGCGGTGCTGTTGCGAATCCGGGCGAACTGGTTGTCGGTGAAGATCGATACATCCTCGCCGTTGAGGTAATAACGCCCGGACGTGGGTCGGTCGAGGCATCCGAGTATGTTCATCAGGGTGCTCTTGCCGCTGCCGGAAGGGCCCATTACGGCGACCATCTCGCCACGGTCGATGGTGAGATCGACATCCTTGAGAGCCTCGACGGTGTACTGGCCCATGTAATAGGTCTTACATAGCTTGATGAGCTTTATGAATGATCCGTTCGCGGTATGTTTATCTTTGTTCACCATCAGCCTGTTCTATTTATTTCCTTTCGCACACTGAAGTGTGCGGTACCCGGTTTTTTCGCACCCTGAAGGGTGCGGCACCCGGAATCTATTTCTTCGTAATCCCCCCCAAACTCTCAGTGTGCCACGGGCAAGCGTCCCATGAAACATCAATACCCGAAAAAACTACGAAAGCTTGCCCGTGCTATCCTGCACCCGATAATTGTCCACTCCCTGACGGTCGTGGCTCGGAAACCGCTCCCCTCCGGGTGGCACTGACAAGCGAGTCTTCGAGTTTGTCAGTGTCTTCATATCATTATTCTGAATTCGTCAATTTGGCAATCAATGCCCCGGCGCTGAGATAATTTATCCTTGCCCGTATCACGTTGAATCGGGCGGAAGTATATTCCCTCTCATACTCAAGCAGGTCACCCGCCGTAATCAGGCCAAGCTCAAACCGCTTCCTCTCGCTCTCCACCTTCACTTCAGCGGCTACCAATCCGGCCTCGGCGACCTTAAGGCGCTCCTGAGTGTTATCCAGCTCCACCAGCGCGTCCAGTACTTCCCGCCGGATCGAATCCTCCCGGCTCTTAATCATAAGCACAATATCATCGATCGCCAGCATAGCCATCTCCGCCTGCGCCTTGGCCGCCTGGTTGCCGCCGATGGGAATCCTGTATGTCAGACCGGCGAACCACGAGAAGTTATCCATCCCGCCGATACTCCCGGCATAGTCGAAGTCCGCGCCCTGCAACCCGAATCCGCCGGTGAACCCAAGTTCCGGACGCATCGAGTTACGTGCGACCTTGAGATCGATCTCGGCACGCTGCCGGCGGTATCGAAGTTGCATCAATTCCGGGCGGCGTCCCAATGCCTCATCAATCGCATTATCAAGGTTTACTTCGGGCATCGAGATATCCAGCCCGGACGCAATACCGATATCCTCCGCAAAGTCGATACCGAGAATTTCCTTGAGGCCGTTGACCGATTTTTCATATTCACCCCGGGCCGAGAGTAATTCCTCCCGTCGGGAATAGAGTCCTGCCTCGGCGGCTATCTCCTGGTAGGAGGCCATGGCGCCGACATCAACCATGGCTTTCGTCTCCTCGTAGAGCGATTCGGCCACAGCCAAAGAAACCTCGGCGACACTCACGGCCTCATGCGCGGCTGCGATCCTGAGATAGGCAAGGCGTACGGCATATATCAGTTCGGCACGTGCGGCATCAACCGCGGCTTCACTTATCGCAATATCTATCTCGGCTTTCCTTATCCCGGCAGTTGTCACATAAGACCCGAAGCCCTTGAGCAGCGGGCGAGTATATGTGAGACCGAACGCCGATGTGTATGAATGCATGGAGTCAGGACCTTCAGTAACGTAGGACGATTTGTAGTCAGTGCGATCCCCGCCGAAGCTCAGGTTGAATGCGTCCCCCGCCGGAAGCAGCTTCGAATAGCTTACCTCGGCGTCGTACCTTTTCGTGTCCGTACCTGACAGCACTTCGGACTCAGATGTCAGTCCGCCGGTGCGGGTATGACTCGCGTTTATATCGGCACTCAAGGTGGGTTCGAATATGGACGAGTTGAAATCGAAGTCGAGTTCGGCTAAACGCATCGCCAGCACGGCCCGTTGATAGCCCGGGTTGTGATCGAGGGCATAGTCAACCGCGGTTTCCATGTCGAACACCAACGGTCCGATGAGAAGGCTGCCATCATCCGGCGATGCCGTGACGCTTGTTACCGTAATAAGAGATAAAACGATGAGGATAAATAAAATCCCCGCGGGTTTTGTATATTTCATTACCATCATAACGCTGACCATCTTCCCCGAACACAATACAGAGACAAACAAATATGTCTCAACGACAATAGAAATTAATAAAAGTTGCATGAATTATAAAGGAAATCACGAACTAACCAAAACGATAAAAAAAAGCCCCGCCATACGGCGCGGCTGAATGAGCCTGAATACATGAGGTTCCTACCACTCGAAAGGTTGTTCCTCGATTGTCGGATCCACCTCTAATTCGTTGATGACATCCTTGACATCCTTACCCCGCTTGGCGATATCGACAATCTGGTCAACCAGATCCTGGGTCCGGACCTTTCCAGTGAGAGTGACGACCGCATGGGATACGCTGCCCGTGAAGTGACCCTGTACGTAATACCATTTCAGGACCGGGTCGCCGGTGATGCTGCCGATAAGGGCGGCTTCCATTGCTTTGTCCCTGCCCTTGATGGCCGTATCGAACCCGGCGTCGGTGCTCTCCCTGATTTTCTGGTCAACCCTTGCCGCGGCACCGCAGGAACACGATGTCATCATGATAGCGAGCAGGATTATAAAAACCCCTGTTATTGTTAATACACGCATTTTCGAATACCTCCGTGAGAGGACTCATCCCCATTTGATAAAAAATACCCATCGAATAAAGCCCTATAGGTATGACGAATCAAGATTATGTATAGTTCATAATTCCCGCGACGATCCATAGGACCGCGAGGGTTACCGCCGCCGTGAGAATTGTAGTCAAGATAAGCCCTACGACAAAGCTTATGAAACCCTTGACGTAGTTATAGCGGCCGTATTCTCTCATCATCAGGGTCCACAGGAAAACCCAGTAGAGCCCGAAGAGTATGAGCATCGCGGTGTTGAACCAGCCCGCGTAGATCATCTTGATCGAGAACACGATTACCAGCACTGCCGCGAGATAGGGATATGCACTCGCCGTAAGGAGGCCGGGCATCGATCCGCCGCCCTTATTACCGGCAAACATACTGGCTAAATGGAAACCGACTCCCCCGAGGAGCCAGATTACCAGGCAGGCGATGGGCATGAGCACGAAGAAGACCAGGCTCGCGGCGACGTCGCGCTGCATATTCCCAAGCCATCCCGTGAAATCAATCTGATCGCTGGGAAGGACATCACCTAAATTCTCCGTAATCTGCTCGGCTGCCGCATCGAATCCGATATTAAATTGCGCCACGACAGCGTCACCATACGTCTCGTTGTTCCAATGCACCATGAGTGTAATGGCGATGAGGAATCCGCATATGACGACCACGAACGTGGCTGGGGGAAGGCTTACCTCCCCGATAAGACGCTGGAATGTCAGGGATGGTGAGCCGAGCATACCGAACAGGTTAAGCCAGAACTCCCTCCCGAGAACGAGGATTATCACCACGATGGCAAAAACGAGGATCCAGACCGGTGTAGTGGCGGGGTTCCAACTATTAATAAGTTCATCTATGGCGTCCAAGGCATAGCTCCTTTCGCCGGGGGTGGCGTCCTATCGACCCGCTCATAATCTGACATACGTTCAGCAACCCGGGACAACAATTCACGGGTTACAGTCCTGATTGAAGGGGAATGGTAGCACAAAAGGGTTTTTTTGTAAATTCTTGGACAGGACGCATGTATCGAGGTTGAAAGGAGTACAGTTCGCGCGGTAACCGGGGCATATATTCACCTGAGTTCTTACCAGTACCCGTCAGGTAAAATCTTCATTGTAAAGTCACCTCCGAATGAATCCACCGAGTGATACTCAGTATCCGGCCCGGGGTCGAAATCTACTATATCGTGATAATAGCCCAGTATAAGGACATTTCCATCAACATCAATTGCCAGGGATTTTGCGTTATCACCCTTTATCCCCCCCCATGACCGGGTCCAGATCAAATAACCATCCTGGTCGATTTTGCAAACGAAGAAATCATCCTCACCACTCGAAGTTAATTCAAAAGTGCCGGGCCCCGGATCAAAATCGACAACGTTATCGAAATAGCCAATAATATAGGCATTTCCAAGATCATCCGTTTCCATTGTCCT
>CBDVBS010000012.1:0-18706 GCA_965372275.1 uncultured bacterium
CGTTTACGTTCCCACGGTCAGACTCGAAGACTCGTCAGACCGTGCCATCCGGATATCATAATTTCTGTGCTTGTGGAATTGGTGTTACAATGAAAATCCTATTCCCGAACCCCCAAAAGGCATCTAAATAGTAGCCCCTAAAAGGTTAGATGGGCTTACAAAATTGACCGGGAGGACCGGAAATGTATCGAACAACTCTGGTTTGCATTGTATTCATCATCCTTTTATCAATCATCGGATGTTCATCGGGTGGCATTGATGCTGTTACACCATCAGAATCCGCCCGGTCGACTGCAGCCAATGGTTCCCACGAACTCTGGGGCTTGTACCAATTTGTGGCCGACCCCGCGAATGAGACGCTCGATGTCGTTCAACTGCGTTCGAGCGAAATGCACCTTAACGCCCTTCCATTCCTTGAACCCCCCGCGCTGCTTTACCTAACACTCGAATCCGTCGAGTTCAACGGCGATATCATAAATGTTGACATCGGCCTGAGGCATCCGTTCTTAGGCCTGAATAAATACACCGGCTTCGATGTATGCGGACTTCTCATCAGCAACGGCTCCTATGGCGGTTTCACCGATTCCGCAATACACTACGCAGGCCCCGGCGATACATACCTGTTGAATCCCGACGGTCATTCCCGATGGTGGAACCCCGACGAGTTCCCCCACGACCCCACGATGTTCGCATACCACGACGGCCTTCTCGGCAACCCGGACAGCTTCGCGGATTTCGACTCAACGCTGAACGGATATAAATATTTCTGCGATGACCTGGCCGGTCCCGACGACCCGTTGACCGGCGTTACACAGGAAAACCGGGGTATGTTCTCAGCGGGGCAGAAGAATGTGCGTCATTACTCAATCCAGCTCGGCGCCGAAGGGCTGATATTTAACTATGCCATTGATGCTTCATGGAAATTCCCCCTGGGCGACCCGCCATGGACGGCCCCGGACGATTTCGCGCCGAGTGCCAACCGCGTCGAGCCGTGGTACATCGCGGTAAACGAAGTGTCCAACAATCTCTATTACTATAACGACATCGGCGGCGGCTCGCTTGAACTCAGTATTGATGTGTATGACTGGTTCGATGCCGAGACCAATGCCCTCTACATCGAAGCCGCGAACGGCGTAATCGCCCAGGTCGGCCCGGTATCACCATCCGGCGGCGGCGAGGGTTACTCCACATACACAGTCGATATCCCGAACGCCTTCCCGGTTACCGCGGGTGATCTCGATATTTTAATAACCGTCGAAACGGAGGAAGTGAATTTCCAGGATTTCGTGCCGGGTACAACAACATCAGCATATCTCGTGTATACGACCAACGTTTCCGATGCGCCGTCTGATTTCGAGGTTACCGGTATTTTACCGCCATATGGCAAACAGGATTCTGATATAGATAATGCGCAAGTTAAAGGCGCAGGCTTTGTCGATGGCGTCCCTCTCGCCGTCAGGCTTCAGAGGGCCGGAGAGCCTGATATCGTTTCAACAAATGTTGCTTTCCAGGATGAGAACACGATCACCTGCGATCTCCACATACCGGATACGGCGGCATTGGGACTGTGGGACGTCAATGTGACAAACGGCACAGGTGCCGGTGCCATTGGCGTAGAGCTGTTTGAAGTGTTCGATTGCGGGGCTTTCAGTTCCGTGACCGCCAGCAACAGGATTTACTGCGAGTGGTTCAACTCGCGCGAAGGCGTGGCTGTCACTCGCAACGGTCAGAGCTACACCATATGTTCCTACGGCCCCACCAACACACCCACCGATCCGGGAAGGCTCTGCGCGGAACCGGCAAACGCGAGCAGTGGATACCAATATTGCGATTATATTTCCGATCCCCTGTCATGCGGCTTCCAGAAACGGGATATCGTAAGCAACAGCTACAATCTGATTTACTTCGCCGCCGAAAATGATTACACGATATTACGGCAGATTCAGTTCACACCGGGGACCGGCTTCGGCACCGAAAGCGATTTTGGCACCATCCCGACGGGCTGGTCGATATACAGAATCACTGTAGACCCGTATGACAACCCCGTAGTATTGGCATTCAACCTGTCCGATAGTACGATGATGAGGGTCTTCCACTGGGACGGTACCGATTGGGATGTAACGGATGTTCCTTCAGGTGTAATCAACGGCACATACGGCAACGTCCGTGATTTCGATTACAATCCGTTGATGGCCCACTACTCTTTTGTTAGCGTTTTCAATACTTTCACTGACCTTCACGCCATTGATATGGATGGCACTCTCGTCCACACAGAGAACGATGTCTTCAATTACAACCACAACCTCCAATGGAATCCCGGCATATACATTGACCAGGTCGACTCCACGTGCCACTTCGCGGTATGGGGCGGTTCATCATATCAGGATTCGCCAATTGCCCGTCCGATTGTTCTTTACGATGGAGCGTATAATCGCCTTTCCGAAGGGCAGGGTTCAACCAACAATATCCGTCTTGCATACGGTCCGAGGGGAGCGTGGGCACCGGGAACGAACCGGCTCTTTGCGGGTGGTACATCGCTGAATGTATTCACAACGAGATATTTCATCCTCCCGCCGGAGTGGTAGAAATTAGACCTGTCCGACTCTGCGATTACCAGCAATGGATGTTTGTCAATAAGTTTTGTGATCTTGTAGCCCGGCATCTCATTTGCCGGGTTTTGAGTATTCACTGCTTCGGAACTTTTCCAATACAACTTGTGGCACCCTTATGCGAGTCCGCGAGCATAGGGGTGGTGGTGTTCCCTTTACCAAAAAGCAGACCACCCTTCTGAAGACAGAAGGGTGCCACCCGGACAGGAAATGGCGAAAGCTGAGATCGTGTAGCCCGGTAACTCACTTGCCGGGGTCTGAATTACTTTTCTTGTTCAACCGATATGCTATATACCGCCCCAGCGCCGCCATTGCGCGGTCGGCGGAACGGAATGTGGGGATTCCTAAATCACGGATGCGTTCGACGAAGGGATCGTAAATCTTCCCGCTATCGACAACCGCCACGACCGGCTTCGGCAAATCACCGATAGCCTTCAGGCGATTCGGCAGGCTTCCCTCGTGGTCGAACGAATCGTGCTTGCTCACTCCCGGCGGAAGTGTCTGCATCATTCCGGTCATCGGCACCGCCGAGAAGATGATAGCGTCGCCGTTGTCGTCGTCCATCAATGCTTCCAGCACCTGTATATGCACATCATCCGACGCCATCGGGTTGAGGTCCATCGGGTTCTTGACATCCACAAGCCCCGAGAGCTTCCCGGCTTCGAGAATTTCCTCAATACGTTTCCGCGTTTCGGGTTTGAATTTCGCCATCAGGAGCATGTAGTCGGAACCGACGATGTTATCCGCCATGCCGACCGATTCATAACCGGCGTTGCTGGTCGCGAATACACGAATACCGGTGATCGGGTTGTTGTGGAACCGCAGGGCAAGGTCGGTGAGGTCTTCGAATTCATCGAAATCATTGGCGATGAGCGCCCCGGCCTGCCCGGCGACCGCTTCGCACACTTTATAATCACCGGCGATGGACGCCGTATGTCCGCTCGTGGCGCTCTTTCCCTCCTGCGTACGCCCGGCCTTGTAGAACACGACATCCTTGCCCTTCGCGATCGCGTCCCTCACTTCACGCGCAAATTGAAGGCCGTCGAGGTCCTTGAATCCCTCAACATACACCGCTAAGACCTTTACGTCGGGATCGTCCTTCAGATAGTGTATATAGTCCGACACCGTAAGATCGGTCTGGTTGCCGTATGAGATCGCGTACACCGGTTTAATGGCCTGGTTGCTCATACGGGTTATCATAAACGCGCCCGACTGGCTTACGAACGCGACCGGCGTGCTCTGCTCGGGCTTTGGGAGTTTCTTCTCGGGTATGAAAAGGGTGTCGTAATGTCCCGGCACCGAAAGTATGCCGAGGCAGTTGCCGCCGACGAATACCGGTCCGCCACCCTCGGTCAGATGCGCCTCTTCGATCATGCGCTCGACTTCGGCGGCAAGTTCCTCGCTGCCTTCCTTCTCGCCCATCCCGCCGGGAATGAGGATCACGGACTCGGCGGAATCGGCGCGTATGATCTCCTTGCACAACTCCGGCACCTGCTCCGCCGATACCGCGAGCACTATCATATCGAGCTTGCATGGGATATCCGTCACCGCCGGGTAACACTTAACACCGTCTATCTCATCTTCGCCCGGTTTGACAATGGCTAATTTATCCGGAGGCATACCCGTTCGAAGTAAATTCTTCAAAATAATTCGCCCGATATTCATCCCCTTACCTGATACTCCCACCACGCCGATAGTCTCGGGTTTGAGGAGATTCCCGATTTTCCTGATGGGACGAGTACCCGGCAATTTAGTCGCAGGCCCGAAGGTGCAGAACATATCGAGCGGCACCGGTCGTCCATCGGAGATGACATACGGATTTATTTCGAGTTCTTTTATGCATGTTTCGTCGCCGCAGGCGTCCGTGTACTGCTTCGCCAGTGTAATAAACGCGTCGAAGAATTCACGCAGGTCTTCATCATCGATAATCTTCTCGCGTCCGCGTATCAATCCCGAAATGCTCTCGTAGGCGATTGTGCTCCTGAATAATCGCAGAAATCCTCCGGCGTCCGTAAGCAGCGGTGACGCCGTGACAACCGCCGCTTTGCCCTTGAACCTCTCGGCGAACATCTCGGCGTCGATGCCGCCGAGCCCGGCGGTCATCACCGGCCCGAACTCGCGCGTCCATCGTAGCCCGAGGAGAATCTCGGCACCGAAACGTTTGCTGTCGGAGACGATACATTCGGCGATGAGCACTCCGCGAATCGATTCGCGTATCTTGTATATCATCGCCTCGGGGGCTAATCCGTCCAGTTCGCGGGGCGGCTCTACAAAACCCTCCGAGAGCCACTGGGCGTATCTCTCCGGGGCATACTCCATCATGTCGAGGATCGACTTACGTATAACCTTGATGTCATTCGCCCTGACAATCACGCCGCCCGCTTCAGTCTTATGCGCGATCAATGCCGACTGAACCTTGAGGACAACATCATCGGAATTTATATGGGCGATATCTTCCGGCTCTATTTCGTTGCTCGGATCGGCGAGGAAATATTTCGGCGCGCGTCCGGCCCCGATGAGGCTGAGAAGCTCGTAGCCCTCATACTCCAGAAGGCTGTGGCGGCCATCCTCGGCGGCCCGTTTAAAAATAATATTCACACTCTGTTTGTCTGCCAAAGTCGAATGAACCTCACGATGTCAATATCTGCCGCACCTTGGATGTATCGGCACATCCTTCGCCAAGCTGGGCGGCCTTGTCGGCGGTGGCATTGAAATAATCGCCCAAGTCGGTGAGTGTCTCAACGAGGATGGTGCGGTTCACATCAAATGCCTTATCCCATGCCGATATCGTCGCCTCATCAAGCGATTCGGGATTGCCCTTCGCGCTCAGAAGCCGCGTTGCAAGCGGGTCGAGACCGCTCGTAATACATGCCGTGAAGAATCGGCTGACATTGCGCCCCAGGTCAAGCGCCTTATAGTTAGTATTGATGACCTTCTCGCCCTTCACGGCGAATAATTCGGCGATGAAATGCTTCAAATCGTCTATATCAAGTCCGATATAATCCGATGCCGCGCCGAGCATGACCATATTCTGGGCACGTATGCTTCCTGCCATACGCGCGATCGCTTCCGAGTTTATAAGCACATGGTTCCTGATTGCGGCGATTTTGTCGAGAACTTCATCGAGGTCGGGATAGTTGGGTATATTTATAAACGGTGTGATGCTCGATACGATGGCTCCCGTCCCGGATAGATATTGCACATAGCGAAGCGACTCCAGCGGCTCGACACTCAGTACGAGGTCCGCTTCCCCCATGGGGATAAGGTCGCTGTTGATCCCGCCGTCTGAAAGCCTCAGATGCGCCTGCACAGCGCCGCCACGCTGGGACATGCCATGAACCTCGGCCTGCTTGAAGTTCCATCCCTGTTTAAGCGCCGCGGAGCAGATGATAAACGAGTTCGATAAGATCCCCTGTCCGCCGACTCCCGCGAGTATTATATCCTTTTTCATCATAATCCTTCTTCCATAAGTGCATTAGTTCGGATTGCAACCCACGAAATGGGATTCGTGGGTTACGTAAATATTTTCAGTATTACTCCCTAACAGTCATACGCTCTTTGTGGCACCCGGACTGATTTATATTGCAGGCGGGACGCCTGCGCTACAACTCCGGGTGCCACGGGCAAGTGAGTCTTCGAGCTTGCCCGTGTTCTTCAATCCGGACACCGCTATCCTCGAAGACTCGTAGTAGCGGTGGCACCCATCATTATTCATCATGCAGGCGGGACGCCTGCGCTACAACTCCGGGTGCCACTGACAAGCGATAACGGGAATTTGCTATCCCTGTAGAAGTCTCGAAGCTTGTCAGTGTCCCATCTACTTCCTTATCTGAACACATGCCCTCTGTGCAATAATCACAGAAAACCCGTCGTACTCGATCTCCTTCTTCATCTTTGCCACGTTCTCATCGTGATGCTTGGGCAATGGGATCATCGTGACAATATGCCCAGGATCGGCTCCCAATCCCTCAACCAACTTCACCAACTCGTCCCCGCCCATCATTGATTCCTGAAACCCGGTCATGGCCACGATGGAATTATCGAGGATGAAGACCGTCATCGGCACGTTCTCCTTCGCCGCGCCGATAAGCGGCGTCATTCCGGAGTGCGTGAATGTCGAGTCGCCGATAACGCAGCACACATGCTTCGCCCCGGCGTGAGCGGCACCCGCTGCCATCGAGATGCTCGCGCCCATATCGACACACGACTGGATCGCGTTGTATGGCGGCAGCGCGCCGAGTGTGTAGCATCCAATGTCGCTCAACACCGAATGCTCTTTGTAATCCTTCAATACCTCGGTCAATGCATTATATGTATCCGCATGAGGGCATCCCTTGCATAACGCGGGTGGACGTCCCGGCAGATCGGTCAGGGCATCGGTTGCACCCGCACGGGGCTCGAATGCCAACGCCGAGCGCACCAAATCCGGATTAAGCTCACCGGTGCGCGGAAGATGTCCTGTCATCTTACCCAGCACCTTCACGCCGGGAATGCCGAAGAATCCATCGAGATGTTTCTCTATGAACGGGTAGCCGTCTTCGAGTATGAGAATTTCATCACAATGTTCGACCAGCTCGCGGATCCTTTCGAGCGGGAACGGGTAGGCGGATATTTTCAAAATCGACAGGTCATGATCATCATCCAAATTCTCGATAAGGTAGTTGTATGCGATTCCGGCGGCGATTACACCCTTCCTGCCCTTGAGTTCGAGCACATTCCACTTGCATTCATCGGCCCATTTATCCAATTCCGGCTGAAGTTCGGCTAAACGTTTGTACCGGACCCGCGCATTCCCCGGAAGGAGCGTCCACTGCTTGCCCTCTTTGCTTACATCCAATTTATTCTGCTCACGTGCTTCCCCGATCTCGATATTCGCCCGGCTGTGCGCGAGACGCGTGACTATCCTCAGCATCACCGGGAGCCCGAATTTCTCGGATACATCGAACGCATCAAGGGTCATTTCGTAGGCTTCCCGCTGATTGGACGGCTCCAAACACGGGATGAGACAGAATTGCGCGTAATAACGACTGTCCTGCTCGTTCTGGCTCGAATGCATTCCCGGATCATCGGCGACCGCGACCACGAGCCCGCCATGCGCGCCGGTGATGCCGGAATTCATGAACGGGTCCGCCGCGACATTAAGGCCGACATGCTTCATCGTTACTAAGGAGCGTTTCCCGGCGAACGACATACCGAGCGCTTCCTCGTAGCCAACCTTCTCGTTAGCCGACCATCTCGCGTGGATATCACCTTTTTCCTTCGTATAATTCTGAATATATTCGAATATTTCAGTTGATGGTGTTCCCGGATATCCGTAAGCGCCGCTTATCCCTGAATGGATAGCCCCGAGGGCAATAGCTTCATCGCCAAGCGCTACAACCTGTTTCATCATTTACACGCCCTATATTAAGATATAACATCTTCCGGTCTCTCCCTTCCCGATAAGGATATATATTGTAACAAAAAAATCGGCCCTCTCCCCACTTTGTGTTATCTTTTTCACAAGAGGGTTATGAAAAAAGGATGGCTTCAAGAGCCTGCATTTGACCGACGGTATATTTGGTACTATTATTTACATAGCGCCTGCGAGTTCATTCATTATTCAAAATATGAATCGGCAGGTAAGGGTTGAGAGGGGGGATGCGTATAACGTATACGCGTGCATCTTGTGAATCACCATCGGCGTTGTGGCCGATGTTTACAAAGGGGATTTTTATGAAGGGACGTGCGGAAGATCATCTCAGAACAGCGTTGGGTGATCAAAACGCCCAATTCAGACCAGGCCAGTGGGAAGCGATCGAGAAGGTTGTAAGCGGGAAGGAACGGCTGCTACTGGTGCAGCGTACGGGTTGGGGGAAGAGTATCGTATATTTCATTGCCACGAGATTGCTGAGGGATGAGGGTGCCGGGCCGACGCTGCTCATATCGCCGCTGTTGTCGTTGATGCGTAACCAGATCGAAGCGGCGGAAAAAATAAACATACACGCGGCGACTATCAATTCGTCCAACACTGACGATTGGGACGCAACCTTCGATGCATGGGCGAAAAACAAGGTGGACATCCTTCTTGTATCACCCGAGCGGCTGGCGAATTCCGATTTCATGGAAAAATACCTTCTCCCGTCGACGTCGGGGACCGGCCTGTTCGTTGTTGATGAAGCGCATTGTATCTCCGACTGGGGACATGATTTCCGTCCGGATTACCGTCGGATCGTGAGCATACTTAATCTGCTCCCCAAGAATATCCCTGTTCTGACGACAACCGCCACGGCTAATGACAGGGTTGTGAATGATGTTGTTGACCAGTTGGGTTCCGGTTTAGCGGTAAGCCGCGGCCCGTTGAGAAGGAAAAGCCTGAAACTGCAGAATATCCAACTGCCCAACAAGGCCGCGCGACTGGCATGGCTTGCGGATCAACTACCCTGTATGCCGGGGAGTGGCATTGTCTACACGTTAACCACTCGGGACGCCGACAGGGTGGCCGAATGGCTGCGCTCCCGGGGAATCAACGCCAAGGCCTACCATAGCCGCCTGAAAGAAAACCGCGAAGCATTGGAGCAGGAGCTTCTTGGCAATAAAGTCAAAGCGCTGGTTGCCACCACGGCACTCGGTATGGGATTCGACAAACCCGATATCGGATTTGTAATTCACTTCCAGCGTCCCGGTTCGGTCGTGCACTATTACCAGCAGGTGGGACGCGCCGGACGTCAATTGGATAACGCGTACGGCGTCCTCCTTTGCGGGGAAGAGGATGACGATATCATCGATTTTTTCATACGGTCGGCATTTCCCCCTGAAGCGCAGGTGAACCGTATTCTGAAAGCCCTCGAAAATGCTGAAGACGGCCTGGGCATACGCAAAATTGAAGCGGAAGTTAATCTCAGACAAGGACAGATAGAGAAGACCCTGAAGATCTTAGCCGTGGAAGTGCCGTCGCCAATAGTGAAGATCAAATCCAAATGGTATCGCAGTCCGGGATCATACGAAATTGACCACGAACGAATCGAACGGCTGAGGGCTATACGTCGCGGTGAACAGAAGCGCATGCAGGAATATGTGGAGCACGACGGATGTCTCATGAAATTCCTTGCCACGGAGTTGAGCGATCCCGATGCGGGCGATTGCGGCAAATGCGCCGGATGCATCGGGGAGCCGATTCTGCCGGAGACATATTCACGGGAGATGCTCGACAAAGCCCTGCATTTTCTCAAGAGAAGCGAATTGCCGATTCAGCCACGGAAACGATGGCCGACCGGGGCATTGGACGCTTATGATTTTTCAGGCAACATCAAACCCGCATTGAGGGCGGAAGAAGGACGCGCCCTCTGCATGTGGGGCGACCCGGGCTGGGGCGACCTGGTGCGTAACGGCAAACAGGAAGCCAAGCATTTCGATGACCAACTCGTGGACGCATCGGCGGAGATGATTCGCGACAGATGGCACCCGGAACCGTCGCCCACATGGGTCACATGCGTGCCGTCGCTTAATCTGCCGGAACTTGTGCCCGATTTCGCGATGCGTTTGGCGAATGCGTTGGGTCTGCCGTTCAGGGACAGCATTCTCAAAATACGTGATACAGGACCGCAGAAGGAGATGGAAAATTCGTTTCACCAGGCTCGCAATTTAGACGGAGCATTCGAAATAAATCCCTGCGAAGGTTTTATAGAGCCTGTACTGTTGGTCGATGATATGATAGATTCAGGCTGGACACTTACGGTGCTGACGGCGTTATTGCGCCAGGCTGGAAGCGGACCGGTATTTCCATTCGCTCTCGCCGTTACGACAAAAGGAAGTTGATCACACTGAGGACTGTCTCAACCGATACCCAGGCGGTTTTACTGCTGTGCGGAGCATTGGGCGGCGAGCGCGCCGAAACCAGGCCGCTTACCCCCGGTGAATATAACCTGTTGGCCGGATGGCTTCGGGATAAATCGCTTCGTCCCGGTGACCTCTTAGATGCTGAAATCCTGAATTCATACAGCGTGGAGCCGTTAGGGAAAGTTGATGCATTACGGATCGGGGAGCTGCTCGCCCAGGGCGGGCCCATGGCGATCCGGTTGGAGCAATGGCTGAATAACGGATTCTGGGTGATAAGCCGTTCCGATGATGCCTACCCGAAGCGGTTGAAGACGGTTCTCGGGAAAGACTCCCCACCGTTGCTGTTTGGTGTCGGGGCAATCGAAGCTGTATCCGAAGGCGGGATCGCCATCGTCGGGTCGAGGGATGTTGACCGGGACGGCGCTGAATTTGCCGCCCGATTGGCTGAAGCGTGTGCGCGGAACGGTCTCAATGTTGTATCGGGAGGCGCGCGCGGAGTCGATCAGATCTCCATGGCGGCGACGGTTAGCAACGGGGGCAAAACCGTCGGAGTACTCGCCAATGATCTGGCAAAAGCCGCGGTCATTGGTGAGAACCGGGAAGCCATCACCAACGATCAACTCATCCTCGTCTCGCCATACCATCCCAAATCCCGATTTCATGTTGGGAACGCAATGGCGCGCAACAAGGTCATCTATGCCCTGTCGGATGCATCGGTCGTCGTCTCCTCCGCTCTCGAAAAGGGAGGCACATGGCAGGGAGCGATGGAAAATCTGAAGAAATGGAGAATCCCCCTCTACATAAGGGAAGCGGATGGGTTTGCAGGGAACGCGCGGCTGATTGAAAAAGGCGGCGCACCGTTCCCGCCGGATGCCCTGAATGACCCGTCATGTCTTATCGTGCCGTTGCCGGCGACACGTCCCGGTCTGGACGAGAGTGACGGATATGAACAGATTTTGCCGGGCCTGCTTGAATATTTATCGGAACCGAGGGATAAGAAAAGTATCGTCAAATTCCTGAACGTTACTCAGCCGGAGGCGAATAAATTGCTCAAGCGCGCGGTTGAAGACGGTAAGGTTGAGAAAAAAAAGAAACCCGTACGTTACAAAGCCATAAAGCATGCTGAGGATGCCGGGCCCGTGAACGAACAGCGCCTATTATTCGATTGAAATATCCCTGACTGCAGTATGCTAAATGCGCTTCCCTGTTTTAATGTCGATATATCGGGCTTTCTTGAATGATTCAGACAGCCTGAACCGAAGCCGTCCATTGTCCCAAACCAGCTCCGAGATTATATCGCCAGCATTATGTTCCCACTTCTTATTCAACGACCTCTCATAACAGGCGATTCCGGTTTCGTAAGAGAACACAAGCAAATCAGAGCTTGGTACTTCAATTATCCCATCAATATAAAACGGTAATTCGATTGTTTTGTTGTTGGATAAATCATTGCGGTCTATACAGGTGATGTAAATATCATAACCTATAAGTATCTCATTCTCGTTCAGGAAATAAACAAGCGGCTCGAAACTGTTTTCTTCTGTAATGAGGAAAATACTGATAGTACGGTAACTCTCATCTTTGGAAGTAAGAAACAAGCTGTGAAACGTACACTGCATCCCTCTGTCTTTGCCAAGTATCAGTTTAGCCCCCCCTATCTCATCGGAACGTTTGTTGAAATGCTCCTCGGAAGGAATTTGATGAATATGTATTTCAGTATTATGCGAGATTATCCTCATACTGGCCTCCGTTGTAGTTGAGTGTTAATTATATATTAAAAACCCGGCAAGGGATTGCCGGGCTACCCAATCGGTTGATTTCCGGTCGTAGGGGTGACCCGGAGGGTCACCCTCCGGTAAGGCTGTAACTGAAGACGGAGGTCGAGCCTCCGGCTCGCCCCTACGAAACGCCTGACATCATTGGGTAGCGCGTATCTATAGGTCGCTCTGCGACCGATGATGCGCGCACGTGGCAAGAGCACCGCTGTCCTTGAAGACGCGTAGTAGCGGTGGCACACAGATAGAGATGCGGTGGCACCCAGCGTTTGCGTTAATGCTATTTCCCCACAAAGAATCTCGGTCTTGAGAATCCACGCTCCGATTCGAATATCTTGATGATCTCCCCGGATGCAACATCGTATATGAATAACCTGCCAACACCGGGGCCGGTGCCGTCCGATAGTCGTTGCATCGCACCAGCGAACAGACCGCCTTCCAGGTCGGCAGTGAAATCCATGGGTGACATCGAACCGTATTTGCCGGTGTATTCAAATATTACATCCGTCTCACCGCTGTTTATATCGAGTTTCACAATTTCAAATTCGGCATCCCCCCCGCTCTTCGTCTTGTTAACGGGGATAATGAACGCCGTCTGGTCGATGAAAAATGCTCCTCTGAAAGTTTCAGCACCGCTATGCTGCATGAAATCAGTTATCTCGAACACATCATTATCCCATGCAACATTGAGCGTCGAGTATGAATTGCCATCCTCATCTTTCCGCACAAGAGCGCATATCAACGGAGACAAATCATTCTGCGCCCAATTCAACCCGGAATTCTCAACGGGCCATTTCAATTTTGTTTCGGATGAGTAGAGCCGCGTTGATGTATCGAAAATCCTGCGGCAAAGATAGCTGCCGTCATACGCGAAGCTGAAAAGCGTTGCTCCCGTGATAAAGAAATCGGTTGCAGATGTTTCGATCCTGATAACCTCGGGTCTGCTCTCTTCACTCCCCGCTGACTCAAACCCCGAGTACGGTACGGTGAAATCAAGGATATCCAGATTCCTCAGGTTGATCGCAATGAACTGCTGAAAATTGAATCCTGTTGTCTGTGAATACCCATCATAGGCAGGAAGGACGATATGCGCGGGATGTATCCTGCGCGGCCACAGACCGAAATCCGGTTGCTCGAGAAGCGTCACTCCATCAACCACATCTCCCGTTTTTTCACAACGCACATAATCCGATGATGCAATATCATAGACCATCAGGACAGAGCGGTCTGTATCCAGCATAAGCTCCCGCATAATGTCGATTCTGTCATACTCGCTTCCGCGCCGTGCCGCCATCATCAAGTCGGTCATATTCACATCCTGGGTTCGCAGTCTGAACAGAATGTAGAGGAAGCGTCCATCCGGTCCGATTACGAAATCGTGCACCGCGCCTGTGATAGCCTGCAGATCGAGCACCTTCTCTTTCCTGAAAGTGTCCAGATCAATCCGCCACAATTCAGCTTTGCGTTCCATGGGATCCGCTTCGGGCATGTAATAAAGTCCGGCCTCGAACCTGTCTTCGCTTGGTTCCGCAACCGGCATAAATTCATAAACGCTCGGTTCCAGGTTATCCCACACCGGAGCTTTCTTGAGGTCCATTACATTCTTGAGAAGTGTCGTTTCTTTTGCCGGTTCATCGGGCGGTTCGGGTTGGTTGCATCCTTGAAGGCACGTTGCGATGGTTGCGATAAGGAGAATTACCGGGATAAGTCCGGTTCTGATGGAATATGGCAATCCTTTCACAGGCAAATCCTCCGGTGATTCATAATGTTAGGTGTTAATTATATAGTAAAAACCCGGCAAATGAGATGCCGGGCTACTTATGCGAAAAATGCGAAAAGGCAGGCTGGAAAGCCCGCCCCACAAATTCTGAGATTGTCTTACGGCAACGCCAGGCGCCAGCGATGGTAGAGCGTGCCGTATTCCACGCTCGGTGTAACATCTATTCGCGCCCAGACCACATGCACCTGGTCGTCTGCATCAACGAACATCCATTGCTGGTAATCGGCGGAATCGATCAGGCCTTCGGATGATTCATTGACCCATTCAAGTTCGAGCCAGTCGGTTCCATTATCGGAACGCGTATATAAGATTTCCCTATTAACCCAGAACGTCAAGTGAATCCGGTCCTGCGAGTCGATGTCGAGGCTTATGTAACGCCATTCCGGTTCGAGCGTGCCCGACCAGACGATCGTCTCGTTGGTTGAATTCCACGATGTCCCGCCGTCGGACCACCGATGCACGATCTGCCATTCGCTGGTGGAATCAACATAACGCCGATATGCCACATGCACACGGTCATCCGAATCGATCGCCAACGACGGGCTGTCGCAGGCATCGTTGGTTGTGTTCTCGATAATATACTCCGCGTCGACAGGGGTCATATTCGGCAGGAACTGCTTGCCCAAAAACAATCCACGCTGGTCAACAGGCGGCTGGTATGGATTTTTCATCCTGTCCCATTCAAAGACAACATAAGCGTTACCCGATGAATCATCGTCCCAGCAGCGGGAATAGCCAAGCTCCGAGCAGTTCGGATAGCCGAAGTAATAGTAATTGGGGGCGTAATCATAGAAGACACCCTGCTGCCAGTTAGAATACTGGACCTGTATGGGATGACCATAAGAAGCCCGCGTACCCCAGTACCACTGGAATTTCCCCTGGAAGTCGATCATCGTGTGATGCATAATCTGATCGTGTATCATCCCTGTGGCCCACTCATCCCATATAGTTGATCCGTCCCACATATACAGCAGGGGGTCACCATATTCAGTCGGCACACCGGCGATGTATGTCGTGCCGCCGTATCGCTGAGTGGTTATCAGGATATCATCACCGCTCAAACCCGGCTCGATGCTCATCCTGATGGCGTCGATGGATGGTGACACGGTACCCGCCGTGCCCCATGTGTCCGGGAATGTGAATTCCGCGTAATGCACGCCGGGATTCTGCGACCACGCGGCGATGACATCGCCATTGGGAGTCTGGGCAATCACAGGGAAACGCCCGCCGGTACCGCTTAAAACGATGAACTCCTCGCTCCAGGGGTCGGTGATGGGGGCTTCGTCGGCGACTTCGGTTGTGTGGATGAAATAAGCGCTGACTGTTTCACCGGTGAGAAGTCCGCCGTAATCAACGTCGTCCGATTCGATGGTTATCAACAGATCAAGGTCGCCCGCCGCGGATGGTGAGCAACCAGAAATCTCGATCTCATACGTGCTGTAGCCCGCTCCGCCGCCGATTGCCGTGGATGACTCGGTCATCGCAACAACGCCGGGAGCTTCGACGCGAACGAGGTTCGCATCAGCGTTGTACCAATCGTAAACGTCGATCGACAATGAAATATCTCCGCCATACGCAGTTTCTTCGTAGTAAAGCGTATTCTCGGTTTCGGTAACGCTTATACGCCACGGTTCAGGGCGGTTCGCAACGGGTGGGAAGTCACCAGGGATATCCCACGGTGGTGAGCCGGTCGGCTGTTTCCAGTTGGCATCGACTGCGTAGTTGAATATGAGCCCATCTCCACCGATTTCAATGGTGTAGTGACGCACATTCTTCTGCCCCGCCGAGAACATTCCACGATTGGCGATGGTTACATCACTCATCGGATCAGCCGGGTCGTCGAGGTCGTCGCAGAAATATTTATAGCCGTTGAGCGTGCAATTATAATCGGCGACCGAATCGGGTTGGCCAAGCAGGCCGTCTTGATAGGAGAACATCGTCCCCTCATTTACCGGGAATTCCGCCGGGTTCCACCAGCGAGTGTAACCATCGGCGTTAAGCAACCGCGTGTCACCAATTCCAGCCATGACAAGGTCCGAATCACTGAATCCGGTAATAGAACCGCTGGTGATGAGCACTCCGCAAACATCAAAACCGGTAAACCTGTTAAGGCCGAGGAAGGGATGCCTGAGGCCTATATCAACTTCAATAATGTTCCCGTTGAATTGCAGGCTTTCCACGGTAAGGTAGACATAGGGCGGAGGCTCAAGAAAGCGCATGGCGTTGAGATGCATATCGGCCATACGAACCTGTACTGCATCGAGTGTTCCCTCAACCGGATCGGCGTGAAACTGCCACAGACCCCACAGGTAGTGGGAATCTCCGGCAACAGCATTCGCCATTGGCTCTTCCGGTGCCGTCACTTCCATCCCGCCCCCGGATGAGCATCCGAAAACAGCGAGAGTGATAATCATCAGAATCAGTAACAGTAATCTTCCGGGCATAACAACTGCCTCCTGAAATGCTTTAGGTGATTTTCGTGCAGACATTCACCAATTATTTAGATGCTGTTTCATGTTAGGGGCATAGGGATTCATGTAGATAGTACTGTTGGAACAATGATGCGACCACGATGGGGTTGTTGAAAAAACCGAAAAGCAGGGACGGGCCTTTAGAAATGGAGAACGTAACTTCCGAACAGCGCATTATACCTGTTGCCCAACGCCTGCACTACTGAGGCCTGTCCCATTTTTTCGGCACATCCTTATTTTTTCAACAACCCCAGGATGTCCGCGCTCCCAGGGATGAAGATATGATTCCCGAAACGCCATTGCCTACTTCAACCCCATAATGTATTCAACAACCAGCCGTACGCCTGACCCGGTGCCGCCCTTGGGTGAATGCCATTTCTCGCCCGATGCCATGGCCAGACCGGCGATATCGAACCGCAGCAGGCCGCTGGATATATCGACCTCGACTTCGACCGGGTATGCATCAATCCCCATAATCGAGCCTGAGAGTATTTTCGCTATCATGATCCACTCCACTCCAAAAATGCGGTGTCCCCGCCATCAATACTTAGGCGCCGGAATTGGCGGAAACCTTATTGGGGGGAGTGATTTCCTTGATCGTTTTGACAAAGGTGCAGTAATCCGATATCCTAATTTCAGGAAGCCAACTACCGAGAATATCTATTTGAATCATTATTTACTGTTTGATCTGATTCAGCCGAGAGTACCCGGGAATGGAAACGAATTGCTACCCGAAGCGAATTGAATGAAATTGAGAATAGGCGGCGATGAGAAACGGGATCACCGGTAGTTAGAAGGAGAGTAAATGAAGATTTTACTTGTAACACCGAAGGCGAGAGAGGACGATATAACACTTCCTGCCATAGGGCGATTTCCGCAGTTGTCTCTTTCGGTTCTTGCCGGGCTCACCCAAACCAAACATGATGTTGTAACCGCCGAAGAGGCCGACGGTCCGATCCCTGAGAAGGAACACTATGACGTGGTAGGGATTTCAACTATGACCGCGATGGCACCACGCGCTTATGAACTGGCGCGAAAGTACAGGGAACGGGGTTCCAAGGTTGTTCTCGGCGGGATACATCCATCAGTAATGCCCGAGGAGGCCAGGGAATATGCCGATGCCGTGGTTGTTGGTGAAGCTGAAGGTGTGTGGCCCCGTGTTCTTGATGATATTGAGAATGGCACACTGAAGAAGGTTTACCGTAACTGGCAGCCGGATATTTCAGATTCCCCAACCCCAAGATACAAAAGACGGCGCTCATTTTGGGGTTTTCCCCCATATTTGGCACCAGTGATGTTTTCACGCGGGTGTCCAAATGATTGCGAATTCTGCAGCGTTCACAGGATCTATGGCCGTAAGCCGCGGTTCTTGCCCATCGAGAGCGTGGTAAGGGATATAAAAAATACCGGCTCGAAAAAACTCATATTTCTTGATGACAATATTGGCGGTATCCGTTCTTACGCAATGGACCTTTTCAAAGCTATAGAATCGCTCAAGGTCAACTGGATCGGGCAGGCGTCGGTGCGCATGATGCTCGATGACGAGCTTTTCGAAGCGGCTTTGCGATCGGGCTGCGCGGGGTTGTTAGTTGGTGTCGAATCAATTGAACCGGCCGCGTTAGGAAAATTAAGTAAATCCCTGCCCACGATTTCGTGTTATGAAGAGGCAATCAAGCGATGCCGCGAAACGGGGGTTCTTTTTCACGGGGCATTTATATTCGGCTTAGATGACGAGTCGCCGGATGTATTCGAGCATACGCTCGATTTCCTTATGAGGAACCGCGTGCCTTCGATATCGCCCAATATACTTACACCTTATCCCGGGACAGCCCTTTTCGACCGGTTCATTCGAGAGGAGCGGCTTCTGCACACTAACTGGTCATACTTCGATCATACAACCGTTTCGTTCCGGCCTAAAAACATGGAGCCTGAGGAATTATCCGAGAAGTATTTTGATTTCAGGAAAAAATTCTATACATTATCGAACATATGGCAGCATACTCGGGGACAGGTGAAGTCGAGGAGATTGTTAACCCTGGCGGTAAATCTTGGTTACCGCCAAACGACCAATATTTACAGGGCACGTTCGCGTGCCTACTTCAAATGGTTGAGGGACGGCGCTGAGAAGTTCTCGGTGGCCCGGTTGAGGAATCCGGCAAGGTTTATGGAAAGCACGTATGCCGGCAGCGGGGGGAATTAGACCAATTCTGTAAATCAACTCTTTTTAAAAGCGAACTGGGTACCGTAGGTCTC
>CBDVBS010000013.1:0-18335 GCA_965372275.1 uncultured bacterium
CGAACATACCCGTAAGCAGGAATCCGCCCACTGCCACGACACAGACAACCGCGGCAGCCGGTACGGCCTTCCATATGAGCCGCGTGACATCGAATACCGCAGCGCGTGCTTCGTCCTTCATACGCGCTTCAAGCCGCGCTTCAAAGCCGGGAGAAGCATCCCATTTTTCTTCCTTCGCGGCGACGAACATCTCGCTGAGGACTTGATCCTCTTTTTCATCGCCCCGGGGATTCGTCCCACCCGGTCCGATTCGGTTTTTATCGTTCATCTCATTCATGGTCTTTCACCTGAGTCCTTTACCCACTTTGCTAATCTTTTCCGCGCCCGATGGCACCTGACTTTCACGTTTGATATCGACCATCCCGTAATATCCGCGATCTCTATAATGCTCAGTCCGTCAAGTTCGAAGAGGGTGATCGCCGTTCTGTCTTCCGGTGAAAGCTTGTCGAGCGCCTTGTATAACATTTCCACTGCAATATTCTTCTGCAACTCCCGATCGGGATTGCCGGTTGACGTATCGGCAAACCTGCTCGATATCCAGTTACGTTCGTCTGCCGTAAGTTCACTTTCGGATTTCTCTTTACGGCGCAATTTCGCCCTGAGCCAGTCGATGGAAGTACGCACCGCGATCTTACGCATCCACCCTTCGAACGATCCGGCCCCCCTGAATTTTTTCAATGAACGAAATGCCCGAATGAAAACTTCCTGCAATAGGTCTTCCCGATCCTGCTCCATCCTCGCGTAACGCGCCACAATCCCGGCCAACCGGGGCCTGAGAACCGCGACAATACGTCCGAAGGCTTCCACATCACCGCGCCTTGCCGATTCGAGCCATAATATGAATTGCGCTTCCGTCTCCAATCGCGGTTCTGCTCCCTGGTGTCATTTTACACGTAAGCCGGGCCGTACGCGGGAACCGTCGATCCCCGCGTACGACCTGGTCGGGTTATTCAGGTTTCGATGCTTCCAGACGCCGGTCTATGCGGTTCCCGAATCCTTCAAGAAACCCGCGTACATTATCTCTGCCTTCTTCGATTTTCTCCAACTGCTCGTCGGTAAGCAGTCCCTTGATCTCGGTCCTTACCTCCGCCATCTCAAGGGCCATCTCCGCGCCATAATCAGCCATTGTATCGGCTGCATCGCGGATTGCATTGGCGTCAACCTCATCGCCGCGCATGGCGTCGCGGAAGTCCCACCTTGCATCGCGGAAGTTCTCGCGCAGAGGTTCGATCATGTCCTTATGCTCCTCGAAGATGATCTTGATATCATCCTTCTGGTCTTCTGTCAGGTTGAGAAAATCACCCGTGAAGCATCTTCCACCCCTGTTGCCGTTACCCCTGTTGCCGTTCCTCTTACCGCCACGTTTGCCGCGCCGTTGCTGCTTGCCGTTTCCATCCCGGTTGCCATTCCCCTGGCTCAACCAGGATGCACCATCATTTCCCTGGTTCACAAAGGGCGTGATGGGATCGGCATAAAGCGCCGTTGCCGCAATAAGCATAATCAGCGTGGCCGCTAAACCGAGGTAGATCCATTTTTTTGACTTCATTTTGACATCCTCCTGTCTCATAATTTGTAGTGCTTATATGAGTGGAGTCGTTGAAGATATGAAGAAGGTTACACCCTGGGGAAAATTTCTTCATAAAATGGCAGACTGGAAAGTCTGCCCCACACATCTACATACTAACTACCTCCCCCCGTACGGCAGCCAGAATATCCTCGTGGTCACCACGGCGCCGATGGCTTCCCCGGTCGATGTGTTCGTGGCGGGAGTGAATTTCAGTTTCTTCAGACGGGTTATCGTATCGTCATCGACAACTTTCTGGCCGCTTGAAACAACAATCTCAGGTTCGCCGGCAAGTTTACCATCGGCGCCTATATCTAATTTGACGGTCACAAGGTATTCCTTGCCGCGAAAAGCGGTGGGAAGGAAGTCGGAGTTGAAAATATTCTTGAACTCCGGGAGATCGTAATTCTCGGATACATTTGCCACCGATTCGTTCACGAAATCCGCTGGTGGTAATATCTCAAGCACTTCCTCAACCGTTACGGCGGACACTTCCAGGTCGGTGGGCATCACGGCACTTTCGGTGTCGATAGATGTAGCTTTCGGTTCGATTTCTGTGATATAAACAAACGCCAAGGCAAATATGATGACATTGATTAGAATCGCCGTCAGCAAGCTGAGGCCATCGGTTTTCCTCCCGCGGTTCACGCCCAAATTATAACCCCTATGGATGGAAATGTCCGTTTGGGAAATAGAAAGATGAACTTTGATGGTGCGGATGGGTGGCACGGTTTGGCGAGTCTTCGAAGGTAGCTGCTATCTTTCCGTCTTCGGAAAGTAGCTGCTATCCTGAGAACTACAACAACTCTTGTGATGGCACGGTCTGCACGAGTCTTCGAGTGCTGACCGTGGTCTTATTGCTTATAAAAAAAGACCACGGTCAGCTCGCGGACGAACAGACCGTGCCATCACGGGATTGTTTTAATGCGGTTGGTGTTTCGGTAACTTGTTGCCGAAACCACTGATATACAGCTTCACCATGTTTCAGGAATAAATTCCCAAAACACCGGAACGCAGTTTGGTGAGTCTTCGAGCCTAACCTTGTTTCCGTCCGGGGACAGTCACCTGAAGACAGGGTGACAGTCCCCTTGCACGCCATAATGATAGTTACCTTCCCGCTTCCTTGACGATTTTCACTCTTTGGGGGACTGGCATCCGAACTTGCCGCACGCACCACCGCATATCGCCATTTTCATTACCGTGCGGTAAGTCCGGTGCCTGTCCCCATCATTGAATCTACGCGCGGCTCCCGCTTGATGGAAGGATTACTTTGCACATAGAATTGGTCACGCGTAAGACCACGGTCAGTTCGCGGACGAACAGACCGTGCCATCACGGGATTGTTTTAATGCGGTTGGTGTTTCGGTAACTTGTTGCCGAAACCACTGATATACAACTTCACCATGTTTCGGGAATAAATTCCCGAAACACCGGAAAGCATCCTAAGTTGATAGATGAAGACCACCCCTTTTCTCGGAGACTCGGAAAGGGGTGCCACACGGAATGTGGGATTTATTTCCCGGCTTCAGAAAGCCGGGTTACATGGAATTCTAACTCTTCGACTGAATATATGCATCTATCGCGCGTGCGGCTACCTTGCCGGCACCCATCGCGCTGATAACCGTCGCGCCACCTGTTACGATATCTCCACCGGCATAGACGCCTTCCATCTTCGTAACCATTGTGGATTCATCCACAACCACGGTGCCCCACCTGGTTGTCTCAAGTTCCGGAGTTGTCCGAAGCAGAAGCGGGTTGGGCCTTGTGCCGATGGCGATTACCGCGGTGTCGATCTCAAGGTCATAAATCTTTCCCTCGATCGGAACCGGCCTGCGTCGTCCGCTGTCGTCGGGTTCGCCCAATTCCATTTGCTGGAGCTTCACCGACTTGACCCAGCCGTTCTCGTCAGCATCAAAACTAAGCGGCGAAACAAGGAAATGGAATTCGACGCCCTCTTCCTGGGCATTTACATATTCCTCTTCGCGGGCGGGAAGCTCGGTTTCCGAGCGGCGATAGAGGATCATCGCCTTATCCGCGCCGAGGCGAAGGCTCGAACGTACGCTGTCCATCGCGGTGTTGCCCCCGCCGAATACAGCGACACGTTTGCCGCAGTACATCGGCGTGTCATACTCGGGGAATTTATATCCCGACATGAGGTTGTTACGTGTCAGGAATTCGTTCGATGAGAAAACCCCGTTTGCGTTCTCGCCCGGAACTTTGAGGAACGACGGAAGTCCCGCGCCGGTGCCGAGGAAAACGGCGGAATAACCCTGTTCGAACAGGTCATAGATGGTCGCCGAACGTCCGACGACAAAATTCCTGATCATCTCGACGCCGAGGGTTTCGAGGTAACTTATCTCCGCCTCGACAATCTGGTTCGGGAGCCTGAATTCCGGGATGCCGTAAACAAGCACGCCGCCGAAGACATGGAATGCCTCGAAGACGGTGACACCGTATCCCATCTGGACGAGATCACCCGCGACTGTAAGACCGGCGGGGCCGGAGCCAACGATCGCGACCTTTTCCTTTTTCGTCACCGAATATTTACCGGTCGGTTTGAAGTTGTCTTCTTTCAGGGCGAGGTCGGCAACATATCTTTCCAATCGCCCGACGGCAACGGGTTCGAATTTCTTCCCGAGCACGCATAATTTCTCACACTGGGATTCCTGGGGACATACCCGACCGCAGATAGCGGGAAGGGCATTATCCTGCTTGATCTCATCGTATGCGCCACGGAAATCCTTATTCTGAATTTTTTCAATAAACGCCGGGATATCTATCTCAACCGGGCAGCCTTCTACGCACACGGGTTTCTTGCACATCAGGCAACGGTTGGCCTCAATTACGGCCATTTCTTCAGTGTATCCTAAAGCAACTTCATAGAAATTGTGGATTCTCTCTTGCGGGTCTTGCAGGGGCATACCTGTCCTTGGGACTCGTTCCGGCATTAGCACTCCTCCTTGGATTTCGCGCGCATGGCTTCATACTTGTCGTCCGCGATCTTTTCCATCTGCTTGTATGCCACAAGGCGCTCCCTGAGTGAATCGTAATTCACCCCATGCCCGTCAAACTCCGGTCCGTCAACACAAGCGAACTTTGTTTCGCCATGCACTTCCACCCTGCATGCGCCGCACATTCCGGTACCATCGACCATGATTGGGTTGAGGCTGACGACGGTTTTCACCCCGTATGGCTCGGTCATCTTGCTGACCGCCTCCATCATCGGAAGCGGCCCGATGGCGAGCACGAAATCTACCTTCACACCGCTCTTGAGGAGCTTCTCCAACTCCACGGTCACGAAGCCGTGTACGCCGTAGGAACCGTCATCGGTGCAGATGATGAGTTCGTCGCTGACGTCCCTGAGATCTTGTTCGAGAATAACGAGGTCCTTCGAACGTGCCCCAATGATTGTGGTTATCTTGTTACCGGCGGCCTTAAGTCCTCGGGTGATTGGAAGCAGCACCGCGTTTCCGTAACCGCCCCCGACACTTACCACGTGTCCGAAATTCTCGATCTCTGTCGGCTGCCCGAGTGGCCCGACGATATCGAGGATCTCATCCCCCTCTCGAAGGGTGCCGAGGAGCTTGGATGTCTTGCCGACTTCCTGGAATATCAACTCAACCGCGCCCTTCTCTGGTAGCGATTTCGCGATGGTGAACGGCACACGCTCGCCGGTTTCGTTGACTCGCACAATCACGAATTGGCCGGGCTTGGCCTTTGGCCCTACCTGGGGGGCTTCGATGATTACGCGGTGTGTTACGGGTGTCAGGTTTTCATGATATAGAATCTTATATGCCAATGCGCTCTCCCTGCAAAAATAATCCCGGAGCTGATGATATTCAATGGTTCCAACTCCGGTTAGGGGGATTATGTGAAACAAGTAACGTATTCTACCAGAAGAAGCTATTGAAGCCAATACGATATCCAAGAATAGGGCACTATTTTCGCGGCTCTGGCCGGAAATTGTTTCCAGGCTGCTATGAATGGCACATTTATAAGGCTTTGCCTGGCTTGTCTGACGCGTTCACTTTGTTTAAATACCCCTGATAATAAACACAGACCTGGTAGCCCCAGGCTACCAGGTGTTACCGTTGTGTTTATTAAGGTATCAACCCCCTAAAAAGGCGTCATTCGGGACTGTCCGCATGGTAAAATAGAAGAACATAGATTTATTGTCTGCGAAAGGATGTGAAGGCGATGTACAAATCTTTTATCAATGCGATGATGTTTGCGGCGATATTGCTCGTGCTTGGTTGCTCTTCCGTAAATAACAGCAACCCCGCAACGATGATGGACGATGCAAACGCGTATGTCATCTCAGCAGATTCCGATTCCCGGCATATGCTGTGGGGTATCTGGAATATCCAATTCGACGAATCCGGGCTTGAGGCGGTGGTTGAACCGATACGCAATGCACAAGCTCATTTCAATGTCACCTCCATGATCACACCACCTGCGTGTGACGATTGCGTAGGGATCGCGGTTAATTCGTTTGATATGGTTAACCGCATTATAGATGTTGATGTTACTTTGCGTAATCCCTATCAAATTAACGGGCACGATGTGCGCGGCATTCTTTACACAAACGACTACGGGCATGAACTTCGCAACGCCGACGATTGGACCGGGCTTTGGGACATCCCCGGCGGGGAGACAATCAATCCTTTCAAGACATTCGCCAAGGAGGAAGCAAACCGCATCTTTGCAGCTTTGGCCGAACATACCGAAAACTACCTGGTCTATATCCCCATACCACCACAGTACAACGCCATCACTTTCGCCATTGACGCATCCTGGCCCGTCAACTGCAAGGAGCCATATGAGATTACTAACTTTTGGCAGGAACCTGTCAGCGATCAAATTGGTTCCACGGGAATGGTCCGTATCGATGTACGCGACTGGCAGAATGATGTCAGCAAGGTAACCCTTGAGGCGCCTGAGATAACCGGCGAGGATTTCACGCAGTTCAACTATGCCTATGGTGAAACCTGGCAGCTTAATCTGATCAACAATCAAGGCGCTCCGGCAGGGGATTACAATGTAAGGGTGGTCGCGGAGTCGGCCAATTCAGATTCCCTGGCGCTATATGACTTCGTTGCCATCACCATAAGTGAAGGTGTGCCTGACAATCCTGTTGATGTCACCCCGCCCTGGCTTAACTTCTCACCACTTGATGTTTGCATAGATGGAGATTATGCATACATAGCAGGCGGCATGCACGGCTTGCATATATTTGATATTTCCGACCCCGCAAGCCCGATCTGGGTGAACAGGATTGTCACGCCAGGGTCTGCTTATGGCGTAGCAATTTCCGGAGGATTCGCATATGTGGCGGATGAGGATGGCGGTCTTCAAATCATCGACATCGACCCACCTGAATCAGCTTACATCGTCAACTACGTTGACACGCCAGGGTATGCCCGTGACGTAGCAGTTTCCGGCGGATATGCTTATGTGGCGGATGGTGTTGATTTACAAATCATCGACATCGACCCACCTGAATCAGCTTATATCGTCAACACCGTTGACACGCCGGGATATGCTTATGGCGTAGCAGTTTCCGGCGGATACGCTTATGTAGCTGACCAATATGGAGGATTGAGGATAATTAAGCTGTGGTAGAGTGGGATATGGGTGTATATCCTGATGCCAAGAGCCTTGAGTTGATGCATCGGGACTCCCCTGTTCAGAAACTGCTCATGCGGGTTTCATAATGCCGGTATTTTGAAGTGCAGACTTCCAGACCTGCCTTAACAATCGCAGACTGGAAAGTCTGCGCCACACTGTGAGTGATGTCCAGGATAGTCGGCATAGGCACTTGAGATACTACTATCTTGTGGCACCCTTTTACGAGTCTTCGAGGAAAGGGGTGGTTATTTTCATCCACAAATATCAGAGACCACCCTTCTGAAGACAGAAGGGTGCCACCCGGAAAGAGTTGGCTAAAGGAACGATTTGATGTTTTCCGGAGTTGTTACATACTCGCTGCGATTTCGGCCCCTTTGTCCACGGCTGCTTCGTTCTTCGGGATAAGTTTATGATGCCTCTCAGGAATGACTTCCTTGAATGCTGATTTAAGTGTTTCAATCGGGATCAGCCCGCTCTTGGCGACCATAAGCCCCAGCGCGATAACAGCGGCCACCTGGCTTGCACCGAGTTCCTCGGCCATCCTGTCGGCTTCGATACCAATTGCGATAATATCATCGCGGTCGGGCTCCCGTGGAATCTGCGACTTGTTATATATGAGTATTCCACCAGGCTTTAATTTCGGCTCGAATTTGTCCATCGATGGAAGATTCAGGGCGACAACAATATCCGGAGCCACCGGTATCGGGCTGCCCACTTCATCGTCCGCGATAACCACGGCGCAGTTGCATGTGCCGCCTCGCATTTCGGGACCATAGGACGGAATCCACGCGACCTTCTTACCGTCGTGCATCGCCGCGAATGCCAGCATCTTCCCTATTGTGAGAACACCCTGTCCCCCGAAACCTGCAAATATACATTCAGCATACATAATTATGTCCTACTATTCTTTGGCTTCCTTCTCAGCTTTCTTTGCCGGGGTTAGTTTATCGACGAAAACGCCCAGCGGGTAATACGGGATGACATTCTCTCTCATCCATTCCATCGACTTCACCGGTGACAATCCCCAGTTTGTCGGGCAGGTTGAGAGTACTTCGACAAGGCTGAAACCAAGCCCGCGCACCTGTGTCTCGATTGCATTCTTGAATGCCTTCTTACATTTTATGGCACCCTTGGCGGAATCGAGGGCGACCCTTTCAAGATAGGCGACTCCGCCAAGACTCTGGATAAGTTCGCATACTCGAACGGGGAACCCGGCCTTTTCTGTATCGCGTCCGGTCTGGGTTGTGGTCGTACGTTCTCCGGGAATAGTTGTCGGCGCCATCTGTCCCCCGGTCATACCATATATCGTATTGTTAATGAATACTATGCTGATCTTCTCTCCCCTCGTAGCGGCATGGACCAACTCGGCGGTACCGATAGCCGCGAGGTCGCCATCACCCTGGTAGGTATATACCAATAGCTCGGGATTTACCCTCTTGACGCCTGCCGCGGTTGCCGGGGCACGACCGTGGGCGGCTCCGATGCCGTCATTATTGAAATAGTAATATGCAAAGACCGAGCATCCTACTGGGAATACTCCCACTGCCTTTTCCCTGTAACCCATCTCTTCTACAGCCTCAGCCCATAAGCGATGCGATATCCCGTGGGTGCAGCCGGGGCAGTAGAACATGCGCTTATCGGTAAGGCCCTTGGTTCGTTCGAATACTTTCTGCATTTTATAATCCTCTCTATTCAATCATCTAAGCTGGTGCCACGGGTAAGCGAGTCTTCGAGCTTACCCGTGTCTTCTCACTTCCAACCTCTCCCTCCGGGTGGCACTGACAAGCGAGTCTTCGAAGTTTGTCAGTGTCTTCATAAGATGTCCACTCCCTGACGGTCGTGGCTCGGACAATCTTCTCATCCTTGTAACTCATCCCTGTAACCCACGAAATGGTATTCGTGGGTTACTACTTCTTTCATCCCTTAAAGCATCGACTCAATCTTCTCACGTATTTCCCCCGGATTGAACAGTACGCCGCCAAGCTTGTAGGCACCATCCACACGGTCGCGGTCCTTGACGCCCAACCAAACATCCTGGGCCAACTGTTCGAATGCCATCTCGAGAACGAGGAATTTACGTTTGGGATCCTTGGCAAGCTCCTCCACCTGTTTATACGGGAACGGCCAGAGACTGATCGGCCTGAAAAGCCCGACCTTCTTGCCTTCCTCACGCATTTTCTTGATGACGGTTTTAGCGATACGGGCCACGATGCCGTAAGCGACTACGACCAGCTCCGCATCTTCACAGCCGGTATCCTCGTATTCAACAAGCTCCGAAGTCATTTTCGCGAATTTTTCCTGCAGATGCCAGTTATGTTTCTCCATGTCTTCCGGCACGATGATAAGGCTGTAGAGCAAGTTCGGATCCCTGCTGCCCTTGGTTCCCGTACACGCCCAGGATTCCTTCGATTTTATATCGTTCTCCTGGAGCGGCATATCGGTGAAGTCAACAGTCTCCATCATCTGGCCGAGGATACCGTCACCGAGGACTAAAATGGGTGAGCGGTAATGATCGGCTTGATCGAACGATCTATAGACGATCTCGCTCAATTCCTGCACATTGAACGGTCCGTAAACGGGCATATTGTAATCGCCGTGTCCCCCGCCCTTGGTAGCTTGCAGGTAGTCGGCCTGGGAGGGGGCAATGTTGCCCAGTCCCGGCCCGCCGCGCATGATATTGACCAGCACGCATGGAACCTCTGTGCAGGCGATATATGAGATACCCTCCTGCATCAGGGCGATACCGGGCGATGAGGATGTCGTCAGAACGCGATAACCGGCGCATGCGGCCCCGAATACCATATTTATCGTGGCGACCTCGCTCTCGGTCTGTACGAACTGCCCGCCTACCTCGAACATCCTGCGGCTCATATATTCAGGAACTTCGTTCTGAGGAGTGATGGGATAACCGAAATAAGCCTTGCATCCGGCCCGAATGGCCGCCTCACACAAGGCCTCGTTTCCTTTCATTAAGCGTATATCTCTTTCCAAATTATCTACCTTCCCTGCGCTTCATAGCGCCGTACTCTCTCTTATGCTGCGTCTGTTTCATCAAACTTGAATACCTCGATCGCAAGATCGGGGCATATGATCGCGCACATCTTGCACGCGGTGCATTTCCCTTCGGGATCGATCTGTTGAATCGCTTTATAGCCGAAGGCATTGATCTTATCGGACAGGCTCAGAAGTTCAAACGGGCATGCCGTGATGCACAACCCGCATCCCTTACAGGCGTCCTCGATGACTTGTATCTTACCTTTCAAAAGGGTTCATCCTTTCGTGAAATAATTCACATTCATTTAGCTCCCGTAGAGCACTCACATTGTAATGCAAAACCCACGTCCACGCAAACCGGTAACCGTTATTATCAACCCAAATTTATCAAAATCTGGTCCATCTCGACATTATCACCCTCGCTGCAGAGTATCTGTTTCACCACTGCGTCGCGTGGGGCGCTGAGTTCATTTTCCATTTTCATTGCTTCGAGGACGATCATTATCTGGCCCTCGGTAACTTCCTGGCCTTCTTTCACCCTGACTTCGACGATCTTCCCCGGAATCGGTGCGATGATCTTATCCTTGGATGCCCCGACCATCGTGGTGACTTTCCCGCCGTGGATCTTGCCCTTGCCGGGGAAGTCGATATTCACATCGGCAGGGACGCCGTTCACCCACACCGTCTTTGGAATGCCGCTATCCTCATACTCGAATTCCACCGTGTGCGATTGTTCTCCGACGAGGAGACTTTTCACGAACTGCTTGATCCAGTTCGGGCTCATATCGATGGGGGTTTTACGCCCGTCGATGATAATCTCGGTGGGGTGATCTCCCTCATCCTCGATCTCGATCTCGTAACTTCGCCCGTTTAATTCAACCGATACTCTCATCAAACGCTCCTGGGTCTGAATGTTCCTACCCGCCAAGCGACTGCATCGACTGGCGACGTCCCGCCATCCTCCACGGATTGTGGCTCTCATTCGCGGCCTCAGCCTCGTTGAGACGCGGTGTGCTCCTGCGGGTAATGAGGTAAACTTCCAACGCTGCCGCTATTGCACCAACTTCGCCGTCGGACATTTCCCTCTCCATGAGCCGGTCCTGATGCGATTCTATATAACCAGTGGAAAAATTACCCGCGATGAAATCGGGGTCGCTCATTACCCTCTTGTGAAACAACGATGTAGTGCTGACACCCTCAATGGCCAATTCATCGAGTGCCCGAACCATCTTGGTGATCGCGCCGGCCCGGTCTTCACCATGGGCAATAACCTTGGCGATAAGGCTGTCATAATCACGGGGGATCGTATAGCCGGGATATAAATGGCTGTCGACACGAATACCCGGTCCCGACGGGAAGTGGATGAAATCGACTTCCCCCGGACCCGGCATGAAATCCCTCAAGGGGTCTTCGGCATTTATTCGGCATTCGATAGCCCAGCCATGGGGATGTATATCTTCCTGTTCGAGGCCAATCTGTCCCGTCTCGGCAATCTCGATCTGCTTGCGAATCAGGTCGATGCCGCATATTGCCTCGGTCACCGGGTGCTCGACCTGTATGCGTGTGTTCATTTCTATGAAGAAGTAATTCCCCTTATTGTCGCACAGGAATTCCACGGTACCGGCGCCGGTGTAATCGACTGCTTCGGCGACCGCCACCGCGGCGGCACCCATTTCCTGACGCATCTCATCCGTCAGGAACGAGGACGGAGCTTCTTCGATAAGTTTCTGGTGACGCCGCTGGATAGTGCATTCACGCTCATACAGATGAATCGCCTTGCCCTTCCCGTCACCAAGAATCTGGAATTCAATGTGCCTTGGATCCTGGATATACCGCTCCAGGTAGAGGGTGTCGTCGCCGAACGCCGTGCGCGCTTCCATCTGGGCCGTATGGAAACTGTTCTCCAGTTCGAGGTCGTTACGCACGACGCGCATACCGCGTCCCCCGCCGCCATACGCGGCTTTCAATATCAACGGGTAGTTGACAAATGCGGCTAATTCCCGGGCGGTATCGATATCCTTCACCAGTTGGTCGCTGCCGGGCGTTACGGGTACCCCCGCTTCGGCGGCGATACGCTTGGCCTGGAGCTTGTCGCACATGCTCACCATCGTTGAGGCTTTAGGCCCGATGAATGTGATCCCCGCTTTCAGGCAGGCCTTCGGAAGATCGGGATTCTCGGAAAGGAATCCATATCCCGGATGAAGCGCGTCGGCACCGACAACCTTAGCGGCCTTCATAACTTTGCCGATATCGAGGTATGATTCCGCTGACGGTCCGGGACCGATGCAAACGGCCTCATCGGCCATGCGCACCGCTAAGCTGTCGCGGTCAACTTCCGAGAAGACCACGGCGCCCTTGATGCCCATCTCGATAAGGGTGCGCAGAATTCTCACGGCTATCTCACCGCGATTTGCTATAAAAACCTTTTCAATTTTCTTCGTTTTCTCCATAACTCTCTGTTCCTGTATCTGAAACTAAGCGACCGGTTATGTCAAACATCCATGTTTCATATGCGATCCAGTCCACCCCTACAGCTTCCTCGGCCTGCCACCGTTTGAATTCACTCGCCAGGGATGCATAAGCAGTAAGATATTGCTTTTCCCGCAGCGGTGACAGGTCGATCCTGTAACCCTCATCCTTCGACCCCACCCCGCCAAAAACATCTATTATCGCCGGAAGCACGTTGGCCGACATATCCCTGTCGACATGCACCGAACGTGCCAGCGACCAGTAATCGAATTCAACATATCTCAGTTCCCCCTCACCGACGATCCCGCCCCGGCCATTATGCTGAAGCTCATCTAAAATCGAATCGAGGACATTCAGGGTGGCCATCACATCCTGCCTGATAATGACATGCGTATACCCAAGGCGTCTCAGCTTTTCCAGCATCTCGTCCGGATTGCTCGCATCATCGAAATTGAGCTTCGGTTCGATAACAACATACGGGGCATGCAGATAGAACGTGTTCTCCCTGATTATCAATATTTTGGCGTCGTCCGGCAGTTCTTCATTTGCCCGGTTGAAAACCTGGTAGTCATACGTCGTGTCGATGAGATATTGCATCTCGGGGACTTTCCCCACGATGACATCCCGGCGATTGGCAAATTCTTCGCGCGTTTCATTGATTTCGAGAACCAGCGGGATGAGAACGAGGATTGTAAAAAATATGAGCAACGGACGTCTCACCGACATGCGCTTCATTCCCGCCGCAATACTTATCGCCATCAGCATTTCGTAGGGGATGAAATATCGCGTCTGGTAGGGCACGAGGAAGAAGGCATAGATGACAAACAGCCATGAATATATATAGCACCAGCGGGCAAATGGTTTTCGCAATGCAAACAGTCCGAAGATCGGGAACAGGACCAGGTACGGGTGGAAGTATGCAAGACTAATTCGTTTCATCTGCCGGCCCGGCAATCCGATGCTGTAGGGTTCCGCCTCGGTTTGAAGGAACGTCAGCTTGCCGAGATACCAGGGGAAATATACCGGGTTCTTCGGATGCACTTCCGGCCCGGCCCATCGTGTGATGTCATCATCGAGCAGCCTTTCGCCGGTGAAGAGTGTGTGCAGGAACGGGTGGAACGGGTTGTGATATTTGATCGCGTTCCGTCCGTACCATGGAAGGGCAATGATCAGGATCATCACCGCGGCAATTGCGATTCCCTTCCACATATTCCGCACCAATGCACGCTCAGTAAACAGAAGGTGCCACATGGTGCTGATGAAAAGGAATATTAACCATAGAAGGGCGTAGTATTTCCCCGCGACAGCGGTTCCCAGGAAAAGCCCGGCCAATACGGCGAGTGAGTTTTGACGGGTCGAATACCAGTCGATGAGAATATACAGCCCGATGAGCATCATTGCCGCGACCGACATATCGACATACCCGCCGCCCGTGAGTACCGTGATGAATGCCATCCCCGAAAAAATCGCAGAAGCCATAAGGCCGGTGAATTCATCGAGACGGCGTGAGCAGAACTCAATGGTGGCGAGAATCGCCAACAGGCCGAACAACCAGTCGATAAGCGATGCCACCTGCTGTCCCCCAAGCGCGAATCCGTCGAGGAACAGCATTTCGATTGCCATCGGGTAGGCCGGAAACGGGTTGGCGGGGTAGTCGAAAAATGATCCGTGTTCAAGAAAGAGGCGGGGCATTAGGTAGTGGTGACGTTCCGCATCGAAGTTGACCACCGGGGCTAAGGAATTCATTCCGATAAGGATCCACATCGCCGCGATGCCCATTATCAGCACCGTGGCTTCGAAACCGTAGCGTTTACGCTCGCCCAATCGCGAACGGACATCACGCAGGAATACCATGTTCACCGGGATAAACAATATCCCGAGGAGCAGGAATACAACCTTCGCCCCTATCGGGCACCACAGATGCAGATATCCCGCGACAGCCGTTCCGAACGACAGCACCGCAAGTCCCGCCGCTAACCTCAGGTATATACCCCGTACGGGATTGGTGGTTTCGATTTTCAAGGTGCGCAGGAAATGCCCCCCGAAACCAAGCGCGACCCAGCATAGCACTAAGAACCATAAGAGGGCCGCTATCGTGGGCATCCTCTCCATATCTATACTCAGACGGGCATGTTGCCGTGCTTACGCGGCGGCAGCGTTTCCCGTTTGTTGGCAAATATTTCAAGCGCCTGTATCAATTTCCAGCGCGTCTCCTGCGGTTCGATAACCTCGTCGATAAATCCCCGCGACGCCGCTATGTAGGGATGGCTGAATTCTTCATCGTACTCGTCGATAAGCTTGGTTCGCAAATCATCGGGTTTCTTGGCCTTGGAGATCTCCTTGCGATAAAGGACATTCACCGCACCCTTCGCGCCCATTACGGCGATTTCCGAGGACGGCCAGGCTATGTTGTAATCGCTGCCGACATGCCGCGATGACATGACGCAATAGGCGCCGCCGTATGATTTCCGCGTGGTTACCATCAGTTTGGGCACAGTCGCCTCGCAATATGCATAGAGCAACTTCGCGCCGTGACGTATGATACCGCCCCATTCCTGGGCTTTGCCGGGAAGGAAGCCGGGGACATCCTGAAATGTCACAACCGGGATATTGAAGCAGTCGCAGGTTCGGATGAAACGGGCTGCTTTGTCGGATGAGTGGATATCGAGGCACCCCGCGAGAACCTTCGGCTGGTTGGCGATGATACCGACCACTCGTCCGCCCAATGTCGCGTACCCGATGATGATATTCTGCGCGAAATACGGCTGCACCTCGAGGAATTCACGGTTATCGACAATTGCGAAGATGATGTCTTTCATATCATATGGTTTGTTGGGTTCTTCCGGGACAATATGCTTCAGAAGGGTTTCCTCGCGCCGGGGATCATCATCGTTCGGATGATATGGCGGGTCCTCCATGTTATTCTGCGGGAGATACCTGAGCAGTTCCCGTATTCCCATCAATGCTTCTTCTTCATCATCAGCCGCAAAATGGGCTACGCCGGAATGCTGGGCGTGTGTCATTGCGCCGCCGAGTTCTTCGAAGGTGACATCCTCGTTCAGGACTTCCTTGATGACATTCGGTCCGGTGAGGAACATGTAAGATGCTTCCTTGACCATGAACACGAAGTCCATCAGGGCCGGTGAGTAAACCGCCCCACCCGCGCATGGGCCCATGATCGCGGTAATCTGCGGCACAACCCCGGAATTCATCACGCAGCGGTAGAATATCTCGGCGTATCCCTTGAGGCTGTGCACTCCCTCCTGGATGCGCGCCCCGCCCGAATCGTTGATACCGATGATAGGGCACCCCATCTTACGAGCCATTTCGAGCAGTTTGCAGATCTTCTCAGCCTGACGTTCGCCGAGGGAGCCGCCCATAATGGTGAAATCCTGGGCGAATACGAACACTTTCCTGCCGTCGATCTTGCCCCATCCACCGGCAGAGCCGTCGGTCAATTGGGGGCTGATCCCCTTGATACCGGCCGATGCGGTGACGAACATGTCGATTTCGTTGAACGTATTGGGATCGAGGAGGATATCTATCCTCTCCCGGGCGGTCATCTTCTTCTTATCATGCTGCTTGATGATTGCTTCGGGACCGCCGCCTAATCGGGCCTCTTCGCGAAATTTTCTGAGTTCCTGTACTTTTTCTTCCCGTGTCTTGGGCATGGTTTACCTCACGAATGAAATCCCATGTCTAAACTAAGTGTAATCAGAACTGTTCTGCAGTTACGTAACAGCATACAGGTGATTTCCACTGCGTAAAACCAGGATAATGGTAGGGCATTTCAGGGGAGATTGCAACGGAAGCAGAGCTTAATATTGCTTAAGACTAATTCCGTTTGCCAGGTATTCTTTCCGCTGGGTGGGTGCCGCACACTTCACCCCAGCGTTGCATAATTCATTCGTTCTTGATGGCACGGTCTGTCCGAGTCTTCGAGGACTGACCGTGGATTATTCAGGAATTACGCACTAAGTGGCTATTGAATGGTAAGGATGTGCCGAAAAAATGGGACAGGCCTCAGTAGTGTAAGCGTTGGGCAATAGATATAATGCGCTGTTCGAAAGTGACGTTCTCCATTTCTAAAGGCCAGTCCCTATTTTTCGGCTTTTTCAACAGGCCAACTAAGACCACGGTCAGCTCGAAGACTCACAGACCGTGCCATCAGGACAGTAATATCGTAAGTGTCTATGCGGACTATCCTGAATTTCACCCGCGGCACCCCGATCATTATCAATATTTGTATAGTGAGATTGCTCTAAGACTTCACAATCACGAATACGATATATGCCACGTATAGCACAAAGGGTACGGCAAGCAGCCGGGAGCGTATTCTTACTCCGAACCGGTTGAGCAGATAGAAATAGATACCCGCGACAAGGGCGAAGATAGCAGGCAGAAGGGCATACCAGCTATCCGGGTCCCCCGGTTTCCAGAGGACCCAGTCGGTTAGAAGTATTCCGACTGAAACAGGGAAAGTGCTTTGGAACACCATGGCGCCCGCGATGTTGCCGAGGGCAAGGGTATCCTTGGATTCGCGCATCCATATGATGGAATTGAATTTCTCAGGGAGTTCCGTGGCAAGCGGGGCGATGATAAGGGCAAGCATCAACGGGTTCACATTGAGCATTTCACTTATATTCTTGACCTCTTCAACGAAGACATAGGCCAGACCTATCAGCATTACCAGCGAAGTCGCCAACTGGCCCCAGATTCGCGAATCCCTCGGTATTTCGCATTTCCTGTCAAAGAAGCAGGGTTTCGGCATTTCAAGATCAGGTGTATCGCCTTTGAAAGTCAGGTAAACATAGTAGATATATCCTGAGAACAGGACTGCGGACGATGCAACCTTCATCCAATGTTCCGGGAAGAACGAGCACAGAATCGCAAAGCTGTACAGGAGCACGAATGTTCCCATATCGCGCCTGAAGATCACCCGGTTCTCGTTGATGTGCCTTTCGCGCCGCCCGGTACGATGATAGATCATCTTCGCGAATCCCGCCACGGCGAACGCAACGCAACCGAGCATGAACGGAGCCCCGAGTATCGCCCCGATACCGATCTCGGAGTTTTTCGCCATAATTCCCTTGTCCCCGGACAGCATTCCCGTGGTAAGGGCTATGAGGGGGATCATCGTTTCGGGCAGAGCCGTGCCAACCGCTGCTAATACACTGCCGACCCCTCCGCCGCCTAATTTGAAGCGATACCCCACCCACTCAATTGCATTGGTGAACAGCTCGGCGGCTGCCAAGATACCAAGAAGGGCAACGATCAGCCATACATAATACATTTCAGCTAAATCCTAAGACTGTTAATGAAATACTTGAGTAATATAACACTTAACCGCCGTTTTTCGAGCAACGACGGCAGCTTCGTCATTTGAAATCCGAATTTAATTAACCTTATCCTGAAGAGTGTCGACAACCATGAGGCATATCTTCCACTCCTCAATTTCCTCACGCGCCAACTGCTCTTTTTCCTTTTTCGGAAGTTCGTCGAAAGAGCAATTGAAGCGACTCTCGAAGTCCAAAATGTTCTTCCTCGCGGATTCGAACCCGATACGGATGATGTCCTCATACCGCTTATCATCAATTGTCATCTCGCCCTCAAAGAGCATCTGTTCTCCTCCAAGATAAACAGGAATTAACAACGGGTTTTATAACTCATTCCGCGTGTG
>CBDVBS010000014.1:0-18082 GCA_965372275.1 uncultured bacterium
AGTGAGGAGACCCGGATATGGAATTACGCAACGACGGCCGCAAAAGCGATCAACTGAGACCCATCACGATTGAACTCGGATTCGTGGACACTCCCCTCGCCAGCGTACTCTTCAAGCAGGGGGGCACGATAGTTCTCGCCGCGATGGATGTGACTGAAGGCGTGCCGAACTATATCAAGGGCACCGGCTCGGGATGGCTCACCGCCGAGTACGCCCTGCTGCCCTCGTCAACCCGTCCACGTTCGCCACGCGAAGCACGTCGTGGCCGTCAGACCGGGCGTACGATCGAGATTCAGCGTATCATCGGACGTTCCCTTCGCAGCGTCGTCAATCTCTACGCCTTGGGGGAACGGACCGTCGTGCTTGATTGCGATGTTCTCCAGGCGGATGGCGGCACGCGTACCGCGTCGATCACCGCGTCATGCATCGCCTTCGCCATGGGATGTCACCGTATGATGATGGAGGAAGGCTGGGAGGAAAATCCGTTGAAGGAATTCCTCATCGGCGTATCGGTCGGCATCGTCCAGGGGGAACTGCTCCTGGATTTGAATTACAACGAGGACCGCATGGCACAGGTCGATATGAATCTCGGCATCACCGCCAAGGGGGAACTCGTGGAAGTACAGGGCACCGGGGAAGCAAAACCATTCCCGAGGGAGAAGCTCAACCAACTTCTCGATTTAGCTCACAAGGGAGCCATCGAAACAGTCGAAATCTGCCGCAAAACCCTTGGGGAGAAGGGGATATCGATTCCGGGTTAAATAGATTTAAGAAAAATGAACTCTTTTTTTGATAATGCCCTCTTACAAACTGCTGGACAATCCGGGGATAGGAGTCGTATAATTTGGTTGTTGAGGGAGTTCGAAGCCAAGACTTATTCTTGAAAACAGATTTTCCATTTTAGCGTTTTTGTTTTCTATGTCCTGTAGTTTAAGGAACCCTATGGAGAAAGACTCCTACACATTTGAAATTTTTAACAAGCCCCCTGTTACAGAGGTTGCCCTCTCGGTGCAATTCAGGCCCGTCAGGAAACTTCGAACACAACATATCATTGGGAAGCTCTGGCCTTTGTTTGAGAAGGAGGGTTTCACCAAGATAGAAGATAAACCGCCTTTGAACTGGGCTTTCGAGATTTTCGATGATGCAATTCCCCCCCCGAAGATGGAGATATCCACTCTCCCTCCTGTCCCAAGGTACTGGTTTCTGAATGATGATGGAACCCAGCTTGTTCAGATTCAGCAAGACAGGTTTGCGCATAACTGGCGTCGGCATAGTTTTAATACTCCCTATCCCCAATATAGCCCTATAAGGGATAAGTTCGAGCAAGAATACGGATTATTGAAAAGGTTCATCGCTGAAAGCAATCTTGAAGAAATCGTTTCGGATCTTTGCGAAATAACTTATGTTAATACTATCCCTTTTGAAAATGAGTGGATGAGTATCGAGGATATTCACAAAATCATATGTGTTCTGAAACAAGGTTACACTGAACCATTTCTACCGGATATGGAAGATATTAATTTGAGAATTAAATATCGTATAGAAGATGAGAACAAACAACCTATAGGCCGGTTTTATATCAGTGCAGACCTTGGTTATTCTATAGACAATACACCGTGTTTGTTCTTAAAACTTACTGCGCGAGGGAAACCAATCGGTGATGATCTAAAGGGTGTTCTAGGTTTTCTTGATATTGGACATGAATGGATTGTTAAAGGTTTTACAAGTATTACGACTGAAAGAATGTACAAACATTGGGAAAGGAGCACTTAGAATGGCTCTAACTCATACTGAACCAGATACATCTGAGGCTTCGCCTTGGTGGTCAAAGCACCATCGTGTCGTTTCTAGCCAGCAATCGGAAACACTTACAGACTTAGATCGCAATAAGGAAAGGTCTTACTTGAAAATCGTCTTTGCGGATAAGACAATTTACTTGCCTGTTATTGAAGTTCCTTGGTTCTTGAGTACAGTACGTGAAATGCTCCTTTTGACACAACTTAAAACCGGCTGGGATGGCGAAAATGGTAATCCTGTATTTATAGAAAGCTTAGAAATTGCTGCAAAACTTTTGGATAATGTTGTGATCAAGAATACTCCAGCACCGTACATCTTCCCACTTCCGGATGGGGGGATACAGTTTGAGTGGCATACAGAAGACATAGACCTTGAAATTGAACTTTCGGGAAATTCAGATGTGGTTGTCCTGTACAGAGGACCAGATAATATTGCCGCTGCATGGGAATCGCGATTTGAAGAGGCAGTAGTCAGGCTAAAGGGATATATACAGCAATTATCTTAATGTGCGTTGTGGGATATGGCTTATCGACATCCGAGGTTTACTGATGATACGGAGATAGAAGACGATTCGTCAATCTGGCGGAGGGTTAATCTTACGTTAAGACCAAACGCTGTTGAAGACAGAAGAAATGGTGAAGTACGAGTACGTCCCTCTTCAACAGCTTTCATATTCTCTAAAATCACGATTTCGTTTTCCGTATTGCTAAAGGATATTGTAGAGGAGACCGGTCGAGGCCCGGAAGATGTTATCGATGAGAATTGGGCACTTGTTTCTTTATTTGTTTCTGATGTTAGAGATGAAGAACTTGGTGTAGCAAAGACTGATGGTGATGATGTAGCTCACGCAGATGTTTTTGACAAGCTAAACAGAAGCAATTCCCAACGTAAATTGGTTCAAGAAAGCCTTGCACAAAAGGCGCAATGGGAAATTGGACAGCCGGATTTGCAGCAGGAAAATGATTAGTTAGCACTGTATGGATGCGCGTGAAATTCTATCCCCTCAACCGATCCCTCACACCCTTTATCTCATCCAGAACCTCATCCGGGACATCCGCCGAACCGAGTTTGCGCGGGGAATAAATTCCGTGATAATCGCTCCCGCCGCATACGAAAAGCCCTTCGCGCTTCGCCCATTCGCGGTAATGCTCGGCCACCGACTGCTCCATATCAGGGTAATACCCCTCCATCCCGTGGCAGCCTGACTTGATAAGGTCGGCGACCACGGCATCATCACCGATCTTGTGCGGATGCGCGATGGCGATGGGGCATTTAGCCTTGTTCAATATACCGTAGACATCCTCGATCGGGGTCGAGTGCTCCACATAAACATCCCCGCCATGCACCATATGGTCCCGGTAAAACTCCACCGCCTGGTCGAAAGATGTCAAAATGCCCTTCTGCCAGAGTGCGCGCGTGATATGCGGGCTCATTATCGGGGCTCCGTCGGCTAATACGGATGCTTCATCGTAGGTCAGGTCGTACCCGATGGCGTTGAGTTTGTCGATCATCTTGCGCCCGCGCACTTCACGCTGCCGGGTCAGATTCGCAATGTATTCAACCATGAAGGGCTCTTCGTACGGGATGAAGAATCCGAGGATATGGATCTCACGGTCGCGAAGATGTGAGGAGAATTCTACTCCCGGCACTATCTCAAGCCCGGTACCCTCGGCGGCGGCGATTGCGCGCGGGATTCCGGCTGTGGTGTCATGGTCGGTCACCGCGATCGCACTGAGGCCTCTCTCAATTGCCTTGGCGACGAGTTGTTCCGGGGTCTTCTCCCCGTCGGATGCATTAGTATGGCAGTGAAGGTCTATCAATATCCGTCTGTGTCCCACTCTCACTAAAGGAGGTTATTATAACGAATCGGGGGGGATGCTCAAGATACTCCGTTGCTGTCAATTCCCGTGAGTTTAACCTTGAGGCGGTTCACGGTGGCCTTGAAATTCTTGTCTTCCGCCTGGCGGTACTGGCATCGCTGGATGGAATGAAGTATGGTCGAATGGTCGCGTCCGCCGATACGGTCGGCAATTTCCATCAGCGTAAGCGGAGTAAGCTCCTTGATCAGCCATATTGCGGTCTGCCTCGGCATGACATAGCACGCTTTACGGGATTTACCAACAACGTCATCCTCGCTCACCGCGAACTGCCTGCATACCGCCTTGATGATCTCATCGACTTCAGGACCCTGACCCGGCGCGCGTTTGATGAGATCACCGAGAAGACGTTTCGCGTCCTCAAGGGTGAGGGGCTGTACCGAGAATTGTGAGTATGCCGAGACTTTCTTCAGGCAGCCTTCGAGGTCGCGCACATTGGTCGTTACATTCTCGGCGACGAACTGCAGGATATCATCATAAAGGCGGTAGTTATTCTCCTCGCACTTCTTGCGGATGATTGCCAGGCGGGTCTCGAAGTCGGGGGGCTGGATATCGGTCGTGAGTCCCCAGGCAAAGCGGGACGTCAGCCTCTCTTCCATCGTCTGCAAATCACGCGGAGGCCGGTCGGATGTGATAACGATCTGCCGTCCCTTTTCGTGAAGCGCATTGAATGTGTGGAAGAACGCTTCCTGGGTCTGTGTCTTTTTTATTAGGAACTGGATATCGTCGATAAGGAGAAGATCGACGCCCCGGTACTTGTTGCGGAACGCGGGCATCCTCTCGGGATGCTGGATGCTGTCGATGAGTTCGTAGGTGAAATCCTCTGCCGTGACGTAACACAGGCGGAGTCCCTTGTGCTGCTCACGAGCGCGGTGCCCGATCGCATGCATGAGGTGCGTTTTGCCAAGGCCGGATGCGGCGTAGATGAACAGTGGATTGTACGCCTTGCCGGGATCCTGGCTTACCGCCATCGCGGCGGCGTAGCTCAGGTCGCTATGCGGGCTTCGAACGAAGCTCTCGAACGTGTAGCCCGGCCTCAACGGGTCGGCGTAGGGGTCGAACAGTTTGCCCTGCATCGGGTCGGGCCGCTGCTTACCGGGGCGGGCCTTGATTTCATCCTCAATACGGAAACCTGCTTTCAGAAGGCCATCGCCGAAGAAGTCAGGCTCGTCATCATCCTTTGTAACCACCGAGATCGATCTGTCAACAGCCAACTGAAGTTCGATCTTCTCTCCGATTTCTTCTTCGAGAGTTTCGGCTACGATGCATTTCACATGGTGCGAGAGAAGGTCGATGAGGTATTCAGACGGGAACTTCAGGGTGGCGACATTGCCGTTGAGTGACAGCTTGGCATAACATAAAACTGACTCAACTACCGGCGGGGGAAGCTCTTCCCGGATCTGGTCGAGGGTCTTTTTCCAGATATTTTCAGGATTCCTGTCCATTTAGAGCGTAAAAACTACCTTGCTTCCCGCACAAAAAGTGGAGAAACATCCCTGGATGGTCACTATTTCGACCCTCCGAACCGGCCCGTACAACTTGCCGTAACACTTAATTGGCAGATATTTTGGCGAAAGGGGGATTCCCCGCGCGTGTTATCCACAATCCCTCCCCATCATGTGGAAACTTTCGCCTCTGCCGTCCCGTTGGGGAAGCAGAATATAGCAAATCTGCTTAAAGCAATCAACCACCGGGACGGATTTTCCCGAATATCAGCGGGAAATTGGGGCTATTTCTCCCACCGGTTATACTTGTGTGATTGCTAATTATAATGAAATCAGTGAGATTGGGCTTCAATAAGGGGGTTGTAAATAGGCGCATATTGCAATTAATAATGGAAAATGATATAATCGTTAATATCAGATTTAATATTATGAGAACATCTAAATGGATAATATCAGTGTTTCGTATTATACGCAATCATCACCTAAAGAAGAAAAAACTCGGTTTAAATTAATATTTTTTGAACAATAATTGTAATATGCGTTTTCAACACGATGTGGATAACAAGGAGAACTCGTCATATTCGATTTAATGCGGATTAGCGGGATAGTGAGTTGTATTTCGGGCATTCGGCGAAGCCTCCGAGTGTGGATAACTCTGAATGCCTGATTAGACAGGCGTGACAGAGGGTAAAGAACAGGATTCAGGATTGTGGTAAAGGACTTTTACACATACTGAATTATAAGAGGCTTTAGGAGAGAATAAAATTATCCATAAATTTTTGTGGATAACTTGTGTATAAGTAGGGAATCGGCCGGATTCAGGCGAAAACGGTCATCATTCAAGCGAAAATGGGGCAAATTCAAGCGGCTATAAACGACCGGAAAGGCAGGAGCGAAATGGTTCCGAAGCTATACAAGAGATTCTACGAGCAGAGGATTTTCACCCTGGATGAAATACGGGGCGACTATCCCGACCCGCAGCAGGCGCGTAACGCGGTGCACTACCTCATCAAGAACAAGTATGCGCGCAAGATAAAAGCCGGGTTATATACCGTCATCCCGTTCGAATTCAGGGATAAAGAATACATCCCCGACGGCCTCCTGGTCGGGAAGCTGCTCGCCAAGGATTACTTCTTCACCCACGCAACGGCTCTGTATGTGTTGGGCATAATGTCGACATACCATCCGAGGGTTGTGGTCACCGCGAAGCAGCGTTTCAGGCGTTTCAATTTCGATGGGGTCGATTATTACTGCCTGGTCACGAAGAACTTCTTCGGGTACCGCGAGCACGACTACAAGGGCACGAAGGTGATGGTGAGCGACCAGGAGCGCACCCTGATAGATGTCGTCAATCGATTCGATCTGTCTGGAGGAATCGTCGGGACGTTCCGCAACCTCTATCACCTCGGTTTCATAAACTACCCGAAGCTGATGGAATACCTCGAACAGATCGGGAAACGCTCACTCTATGTGAAAGTCGGATTCACGATCGACTACCTCCAGGGGCACTGGGAAGTTGACCAGGATATTCTGAAAGAGCTGAAACGTATCGCCACCGCGCAGGAAACGATCTACTACCTCGACCGCTCAATACCGAAGGGGATGGGACGTCTTGAAAAAGGCTGGAACCTGATCATCCCGAACATGTTCGAGGAGCTGGTCAAGAGGACGTAGGGGGATTTATGTACTATACTATAAACAACTGAGATTAAGGGGTTAATAGTGTCTATCCTCAAAGACTATATCGATTTGGTTAGGCAGGCTTTGCCGGTCGGCACACCAGAGATGTCCCACTATACGGCACTCTCGAACCTGTTTAACGAGATTGGGAAAACACGCAAACTTGGCGTTAGATGCATTATGTCGATAAAGAATGCGGGTGCAGGATTGCCGGATGGCGGCTTATTCACAAAAGAGCAACTTAAGCTTATAAAAGATGATGGAGATCCTTTCGCTGGGAAACCACAACCTGCCAGAGGAGTAATTGAGGTCAAGGGATTAGATGACGATTCATTCCTAACGTCTAAAGGGGAACAGGTCTCCCGGTACTGGGAAAAGTACAGGCAGGTTCTTGTAACCAACCTTCGAGATTTCCTGTTAATTGCTAATGGGCCTGACGGACAGCCGAGGATTGAGGAAACATACAGCCTTGCAGGTAGTAAGGAAGAATTTACCCACGCAAAACTCAAGGACTTGATTGATAGTAACGAGGAGCGGTTCACTGAGTTTTTGCAGCGCGTGATGCTCCGACAGGCTACTATTAGTGAACCGGAGGTTGTAGCGTGGTTCTTGGCTTCATATGCAAGAGAAGCAAAAGGCAGAATTAGTGAAGGGAATTTTCAGGGTCTGGAAACCGTTAAGAGTGTTCTTGAAGAATCACTCGGTATGAAGTTCGAAGGAGAGGATGGAGAGAATTTCTTCCGCTCATCACTTGTACAAACGCTTTTTTATGGTGTGTTCAGTGCGTGGGTATTATGGTCGCGTGAAGTGGAGCCAACATCCGACAAATTATTTGACTGGGAAAAAACTACCAAATATATAAATGTGCCGATAATAAGAAGGCTCTACCATATGCTGGCTGAACCGGGCCAGTTAAAGGAACAGGGTTTGGCGGAGGTATTAAGTTGGGCCGGGAATATGCTGAACCGCGTTGATAGAGCGTCATTCAGGGAGAAGTTCAGGGATGAGGAAGCGGTTGTGTATTTCTATGAGCCTTTCCTCAAGGCATTTGACCCTGAGCTACGGAAAAAATTGGGGGTATGGTTCACACCACCGGAAATTGTTGAATACATGGTTGAGCGGGTAGATCGTGTTTTACGGACGGAGCTGGGGCTTGAGGATGGGTTAGCACACAAAGATGTTTATATCCTTGATCCCTGCGCGGGAACCGGGTCTTTCCTTATCGAAGTAATCAAAAGAATAGACAGGACGTTGAGAGAAAACAATGGCGACGATACGACGCCGGATGAGTTGAAGGAAATAGTGCTGAACCGTGTTTTCGGTTTCGAGATATTACCTGCTCCATTCGTTGTTGCCCACCTGCAGATGGGGATTGCTTTGCAGAAGGCAGGGGCAAAATTGAAGAATGGAGAGAGAGCGAAGGTTTATCTTACTAATGCGTTGACCGGCTGGGATGAGCGCGATCGTCCCGGCTTGCCTTGGTCGGAGCTTGAAGCGGAACGAAAGGGAGCCAGTGATGTCAAGCGGGACAAACCGATTTTAGTTATGCTCGGGAACCCGCCGTACAATGCGTTCGCGGGTACAACGACTGAAGAAGAAGGAGATTTGGTGGAGGCTTATAAGGAAGGCTTGGTAAAGGAATGGGGTATCAAGAAATTCAACTTAGATGAATTGTACATAAGGTTCTACCGCTTAGCTGAGCGGAGAATAGCGGAAATGACCGGGCGTGGCGTTGTTTGTTACATATCAAATTTTTCCTATCTTAGTGATCCTTCCTTTGTGGTCATGCGGAAGCGATTCTGCGACACTTTCGATAAGATGTGGTTCGATTGCCTGAATGGGGACAGTCGGGAGACTGGAAAAAGGACGCCTGATGGGAAGCCAGACCCAAGCGTATTCTCAACAAAACATAGCCGCACTGGAATAAGAGTTGGAACAGCTATAGGCACATTGCTCTTAAAGACAATTTCCGAACCTATCAGCATATCGACAGTCGGTTTTAGGCATTTCTGGGGCGTGAACAAGCGCATTGAATTATTGAATAGCCTTTCGGGACAGGCCATTAATTCAAAATACGAATGTTCCTATCCTGATGCACGAAATAAGTATTCTTTTAAACCTCTGTCAATCTCAGAAGCGTATTATTCGTGGCCAGAAATAACTGAACTGTGTAAAACCCGGCCTGTATTGGGTATCTTGGATAATAGAAAAAATGCTTTAATAGACATAGATAAGGAAGCTCTCAAAGATAGAATGAAGAAATATTTCGATGCAGCAGTGTCTTGGGATGACCTGAAAGAGATAAACAAAGGTTTTACTACCGATGCAGCAAGATTTGATGCAAAAAAATGCAGAATGGATATTATTAAATTTGAGAAGTGCGATCTGAACAGTTTACAGAATTTGCTTGTGAAACCATTTGATATAAAGTGGTGCTACTACTCCTCATTTAGACCGCTTTGGAATGAATCACGTCCGCAGTTGAACCAGCAGTACTTTCACGGCAACTTATTGATTGGTTGTAGAAAGACCCGTGTAGCTAATCCCGAGGGTTCGCCTTTCACCATCTCAGAAAACCTGATTCATCAGCATTGTATTCACACAGATATTTATTGCATTCCTGTAATGACGAGGGAGAATATCCTTGGAGTTAAAGAGGACCAAAACAGAAAATTCTGGGCTGATGGACCAATTAATAGAACGTGTAATGTCTCGGAGGAAATTGAGAGATATCTGAATGGTTTGAATGTAGATCCCGACAAAGACTTCGAATCCGCCGCTTTAATTTGGTATCACGTTTTAGCTATAGGGTATTCGCCTTTATACCTCACGGAAAACGAGGATGGCGTACGGCAGGGTTGGCCCAGGATTCCGTTGCCTGCATCAAAAGAGGATTTCTTCGCATCGGCCAAACTTGGCGAGAGCCTGTCGAAGCTACTTCTACCGGACACAAAGGTTGCCGGTATTGATAAATCACCAATCCGGGACGAGATTAAGGTTGTTGGAAATTTCAAGAAGGAGAACGGTAGTAAAATCGATGCTTTTGCGGTCTCTGCTGGCTGGGGATACCGTACTAAGAGCGGTATTGTTATGCCGGGGAGAGGCTTGACGATAAAAAGGCCGTATACAGAATCAGAGAGATCATCGATTGTAGAGGGTGCCTTTGAATTAGGATTATCGGAGGATCAAGCTTTCTTACTACTTGGCGGAGAGACGTACGATATTTACCTGAATGCAGATTCCCACTGGCATAACATCCCGGAAAAGGTTTGGGATTATCATATTGGCGGTTACCAGGTTCTAAAGAAATGGCTGGCTTATAGAGAGGGCAAAGTGCTTGGCCGCTCACTTCATAGGGAGGAAGTCCAATACTTTAAAAATGTAGCCAGGCGTTTAACCGCATTGATATTAATGCAACCCGAGCTTGATGAGAATTATAAGAGGTGTAAGGTAAAAACCTATCAGCAATAAGTAGCGCGTATCTATAGTGAGCGCCAGCGAACGATGATGCGCGCTTAATGTAAGACACGCCCATCCTCGAAGACTCGGACTGGGCGTGGCACCCGGACAAGAGCACCGCTATCAGCGAAGACGCTGAGTAGCGGTGGCACACAGATGGAGTGACGGTGGCAATGGAGTGACGGTGGCACCCGGACGAATTTACTTTCGATGTATCGGGACACCCTGTCCCGATACCAACTCGGCAATCATCGGTTCCGGTACAGGTTTCGGCACAGGGTGTGCCGAAACATCAAATAGCCTGAGTCACTGATGAATTGTATTCTGCTCTACAAAAAACCCCTCTATGTGGAGGGGTTGATTTCAGAGTTGATTCAAATGTTGATGCTAACCAACCGGCATCTGGAGTTTCTGCATCTGCTCATCGGTGAGCGGTTCGCCATAGCATGAGAACTGGACAAGTTCCTTCACGGCGTTTTCGAGGGGTATCCAGTTTCCGTCGGCGTCCTTGTCGAGGTAGAGATTCTCGATGAGGTCGGCTACGGTCGGGATTATGCCTTCCCAGAATTTAATCTCGCCGTTCTCAATGGTGGCGACCGGTACTTTCTGCCCGTCCATCATCAGCTTGACGGCTTCGTTCATATGGCAATCTCCGCAATCGTGACCTTCTTTCATGATTGAGTGGGTGTAGTAGGGGCCGTAGGTGACGAATGTTTTGTTCTCAAAGACGAGGGTCATGATCGTTCCCGAAGTTACCTTGCCGTCGTAGTTGATAAGGGTCATCCATGACTTGTTCGGTACGAAGTTACCCTTCTTCTCACCCGTTTCCATGAATTTGCTGAAATGGCAGTTGTAGCAGGCCATGGTGTTGGAGACGTGGCAGGCTGAGCAGTCGAGCTTATCGCCGTGTACGGCGTGGTGGTTGGCCGAGTTGTCGTAGGCTGGTGCATCCGGGTCCTGCCCTAAGTGGCAATTCTCGCAGCCGGCCTGCATATATCCGATATCGCGCATGGAATTGGGGACAGTACCGTTGCCGTGGATTTCTTCGGCGGTGTGACATGTTACACACTCGGCCCCTGCGGCGAAGTGGACGTCGGGTTTCCCGGCCATCCCATCGATATCCATCGAGGCTTTTTCACGGGAGTGGCAGGGCAGGCATGTGTTCATATCCCGGGCTTTGGCAACTGTGAAAATGGCTCCGCCATCGGTGTCCTCTAAGTGGCAGGCATCACAGTTTTTGGCATGGCAGTTCTTGCATCCGATCTCATCGTATTTCATACCCGTGATCGTGCCGAAACCATCCTCGGCATCATACCAGTAACGCATTCCCTGCGTGGTGAAATGCAGGCTGTTCTGGAAGAACGAATCGGTCAGGCAGGCGAATTCGTCTGCTGATGCCGCAACCGCCGCGGCTTCCCCTGGAATTCCCGGTTCATCATTGACGGCGGGTTTGCCGCAGGCGAGGATCCATAAGCTTAATATGACACACAGCAGAATCGCACAGAGAGTAAACCGTTTCATGGGTTGCTCCTTATATTGAAAGGATGTGAACTAAATTGGAGACTGCAACGGTTGATATCAACCATCACCAATCATATGAGTGGATTGTACAATATGAGGTTTTATATATCAACTCTTCAGGCGGAAGAAGAGAGCAGTATATACACTAAGTTCATTAATGTAACTATAATGCAGTTATGCTGTTCTAATGCCCAATATTTCAGGGATATTTATAGGATAATCATTCCCGATTTTAATGTTGTTGCGGATATTAATATAACTGGAAAGAGGCAGGTGTGAAATTGGTACAGGCGGGAATGATAGCCATACCGGCAATAGTGATTATCGCTGTGATCTTCGTGGTGATTTTACGCCTCATGATTACACGTGAATCTTATGAGGAAGCTTCATCGGATGATGAAGCTCATCCGCTTGAGGAGATAGCCGAATCGGTGGCTGAAGCGGCCGCCGATGTTCAAGATGGCGAAGGGGATGACGCAGCCTTTGAAGATGGTGTAAACGAGGAAGAGGAGCAGGAAACCAGGATGGATGTCATCTACGAACCTGCTCACAATGAACGCCTCACTCTGGAATCCATAGATGAAGAGCTCGAAAAAAAGCTGTCGAAAAAATTAGACGACATGCCGCCTATCCCGAGAGCCACGATAGACCTTCTTCCGCTTTTGTCATCGCCACGAACCAATGCACGTGATATCGCGAGAGTTATTGCCACCGACCCGTTGTTGTGCGGGAAGATTCTCAAACGCGTTAACTCGTGCTTTTACTCGCTTCAAACGAAGATTGATTCGATCCAGCATGCCATTGCGCTTCTCGGCTTCGACAACATAAGGGCTATAAGCCTTCGCGAGTCTTTCGATAGTATGCTGCATCCCGAACCGGTGGAAGGGCTTAACGCGAATCTCCTCTGGCGTCACATGGCTGCCGTTGGACTCTTCTCCAAGCATCTTGCGCGCAAGGTTCGAGGCGTGGATCCTGATCTGGTCGGTTCCGCCGCGTTGCTGCATGACATCGGGCTGCTCGTAATGATGGCCCAGGATCGTGACGCCCTCGGTAAAACACTCAGGCTTTCAGAAAGCAATCGTGAATCGCTCTGCAAAGCAGAGGAGAAACTGCACGGGTATAACCACCAGGTGCTGGGCGGAATGCTGGGCAGGAAGTGGAACCTGTCAGATGAACTATGCAGCGCCATCGGTAGTCATCATTCGCCCTTCCTGGAGGAAGGTCCGGACAAGGTTACGGGAATCATATGGCTGTCACATTCGGTGGCGTTCGAACTCGGATTCGCGCACAGGCCGGTCTATTATCCCGTGGAGGACTGCGAGGAACTGGCGAAAGCACTTCACCTGATGTGGCCGGTGACGAAGTACATCAACGAACCGATGCTCCGTGATTTGCAGAGGACGCTCAGCCTTTGGGATGCGCTTAGCCATAAAGAGCCGGTGAAGGACGTCCCGGAAGAATGGCGCGATGTAGTCGCCAAGTATTGATTTACCGATGAACGGTGCAAGAACGCTGCATGAACGGTGCCAGAACGGTGTTTCGGGAATTTATTCCCGAAACGGCAGCGACTTGATTGTTTTGGTTTCGGCAACAAGTTACCGAAACACCAATTACCGAAACACCGGGAATTAACACCAGGAATATTCTATCCCCCTGAAGAAATTTGAAGATGTCCGGCCATGCGCATTTGCCCGACGTGACACCTGTTGCTATAATCATATAAATCTTGCCGGAGGTTAACCGGTAGTGAAACTGGGCGAGTTCCTTCGAAGTGAACGAATACGCAAGGGTATCGATTTAGAGACCGCCGCGGAAGAGACCCGTATCAAGGAGGTCTATATTCGTGCCCTTGAAGAGGAGAACTATGACCTTATTCCCGGCGAGATATACCAGCGGCACTATTTCAAGACATACCTTGAGTACCTCGGTCACGAGGATCTTTATTACCGCCTGACTCGCGAACGACCGAAGACGACCCCGCCGTCGGAAAAGATGGTTCGTAAACCGGCGGAGGATACGTGGGACGCATCGCGGTATGCGCGGGTTGTGCTGCGATTGGCGGTTCTCGTTTTCTTCATCGTGGTGATCGTGATGCTCGTCGGCATGGGCATCGCCCGACTGGCGGCGAACGACCGGCCGGTGACCGCGGATGATATGCCGGTGATCGAGCTTGAAATCCCGCCGCCGCTTCCGAAGCCCTTGGATGATGTTGACGCCGATATAGCGGACGCCCTTGGCCCCCCGGCTAACCTGGGGGATGTAGCGGGTCAGATTGACGGGGCGTTCGATGAGCATACGGTACGGTTTGAATTCATCGGCGAATGCTGGCTGAGGGTGACCGGACCGGACGGTAACGTGTACGTGGGTTTGCTGGACGAGGGCGATGAGAAAGAGTTCGGGCCGGATAAGTACTTCACGATAAGTCTGGGAAAACCCGAGAATGCCATTGTCTATTTGGACACTATCCACATCTACGGCGGCGATATGGGTCTTCCAAACACCATAACCTTCAGCCTCCCCGCCGATTATTCATTCAACCAGGATATCCTAATCAACCAACTTGACAGTGTTACGGGCGGAGGGAATTAGGGGGGATACTTACTCACGCCAGGTAGTTTTAACTTATTAAATCGCATCTAATGTCACAGAAGGCATTTTCTGTGAGTTCTTTTAGTTGTATGATGGTTGCGGATCAGGTACGGGAGGTAATTCCATGCGTTCTCTTTTGAAGACGGCATTTCTTTTATGCGTCATCGTCCTGACGTGCAACGGGCTGTGGGGTTGTGGGGGGGGAGGCGGAGACCCTATTAAACCACCCCCGCCGCCACCAAGCGATGAGCTTGCTAATGTTTCTGGTTCCATCGCTCTGCCACCCGGTACAAATATACCGCTTGACGAGCTTGAAGTGTTTACGTTTCTTGGGGGGAAATTTGCTTCGAATGGGAAAGGTGCATTTATCCTTAGGGCATCCCCTGATGTCCCTCTTTCACTTGCAGCGGCAATTAGTTCTCAGGATGATCCTCTTCTAATCGGGTTGATACGTTCTTCTCATATTGAAGGTGGAACACTTGTACTGAATGCTCATTCAACAGCACAGGCGATGCTTTTTCTTACGCCGTTTGTGGCAACCGTTGATCCTGTAGAAATAAATGCGATCCTCGGACATCTTGAGAGTATGCCTTCATTTGATGCCCTTGTAACCGCTATCAATCAGGTTGTCTCAAGCGGTCAAAGCCCATTCGCAGGCTCAAATCCAGATCTCAGTCAGGCGTTTCTGAATGCTTATGGTGATATCCTCAGTTTTATCGATTCAAACTTAAGAGTCGGTCAGCGATCCGCTGAGATTATTACGTATCCAAGTATTGATCCCAAATACGATGAGGGAGACGTCCATTTCAGTATAAAGAAAAATGGTAATCCAGCGGGAGATACCTCGTTCTTTCAAGCCAAGAACACTGATTGGCGCGTGATGAATCTCTGGGCGTATCCCTGGAAGGAGGACGTCGAAGACCACTATGATGCAAATGATCCTCACAGGATTGAACTTGGATGGATCGCCGCATGGAATTGCTGGCCCTCTACGTCGGATTTAGTAAAATCAGGATTGTATCAGATACCTGGATGGCCGCCGTCCGGGTTTACTAATATCCTGGATTTCGAACTTGACAGCTCAGAAATTGCGAGATGGGAAGTTGTGGCATACGGTCCGGGCCTTTTTTATACAGAGAGCCTATCAGAGCACGAGAAAGCAATATGCGACAAGACTAACATGCAGACATTTATCCATTGCATTTTCATCCCTATGTTCCAGACTATCGTTGGTTTTTCTCCTCTTAAGTTAACCTGTGCAGCAGATGTTATCGTTGCCGGACACGGTCAGGAAATTCTAACACTCTTCAATGCCGCAACATACCCGGAAGGATTTGACCTGGATAGTTTTATCGCAGGTACTATAACGACAACAGGGACGGTTGCGGGTAACCTTCTGTTCAATTGTGGCTCTGAGATTATCAGTCTCGGGGGAGAAGCTTTCGTGAAGTATATACTATCTATACTCAAAGTTTGGGATTTATTCGCTAATGTCCCCGAAGCCGTTGTGGCAATCGTGGGTAACCTTTTAACCAATCCAAAATTTCCATATGATATCCATATCTATTACACTCCCACCGCGGAGGCTGTAATCGCTTCCGTGCCGCCTTTCTACGTCGGCCATGAAATAACATTCGACGCGTCAGCTTCTTATGATCACGATGGGGGGTATATTACGGATTACGATTGGAATTTGGATGACAATTCCCAAATCGGTGGTTCTGGGGCGCTGGTCATCGAACACGCTTATGCTGAAGCAGGTACTTATTATGTCGGCTTAACTGTCACCGATGACGAGGGTGAGACCGATGAGTTGGATAATAAGCTGAAGGTCGTTGTTGTTGATGAGGGTGTGTTTTACGATCCAATTCCCGTCGCCAAAGCGGATCCGATTGTTCAACTGGAGAACGAGCAGGTTCATTTCTATGACAACGGCTCTTACGATCCCGATGGCGGGGATATCGTTAAGTTTGAATGGGATTGGGAAAACGACGGCGTCTTCGACGTCGAAGGCGTTAGTCAATACCATAGCTGGGTGGCGCAGGGGCAATACGATGTCCAGCTTCGAGTTACTGACGATGAGGGGGCAAGCAGCGTCCTTGACCAGCCGCTTCAAGTAACAATAATCGAAGTGGGGGGCAATCTTCCGCCGACCGCGATGGCAACACCGAATAAAACGGAAATAAATGTTTATGATTCTGTATTCTTCGAGAATGAATCGTACGATCCGGACGGCATCAATGATATTGTCAAATACGAATGGGACTTCTCGTTCGATGGTGTCCTGTTCAATGTTGAAAGCCAGGATCTGGGACCTCTGAGGCAGTTCAACGAGGCAGGCGTGTTCAATGTGCAGCTCCGCGTAACTGACTCCGCTGATCATACGGATATGCTGGATGAGCCCATCGTCATCAATGTCTCTGATCCATGTCCCACGGACAGCAATAACACATATATTGATGCTGTCGAGGTGCCTTTCGGAACCTTTACAAATGACCAGGTTTGCAGTCCGGATGATAAGGAAGACTGGTTTAAGTTCGCTGTCAGCGGGGCATTATCCGGTTCACTCGATTTAACAATCACAAATGCCACAGGTCCCTGTTTTCTCACTGTATACAATGAGAGCCAGGCTCCGTTTCCGAATGGTCCACATCTTGCGACGACTCAAGTCAATCCCAGTGGTTCGATTGATCTAACTGCTCTAAATCTTGAGCCGGGCAATTACTATGTGCGGATTCTGCACTTCGGCACTGATCTGTTAGTTAGGGAGTACAAGTTTGAGAATAATGGATTATCAGATGATGAATGTCAGCCTGACAGTAACAACGCCTATACAGAAGCTGTAGTGGTGGATTTTGGTGAGATGGTGGATAACCAGATTGTCTGTTATCCCGACGATAAGATGGACTGGTTTAAGTTTACATCGGCGGGTGACCTTACGGGCACGATCGATTTGATTCTCACAAACAGCACCGGCAATGCGGATATGACTCTCTACAACGAGTCCCAGGCACCGAATCAAAGCTCGAACCTCGGATGGGACCAGGCATATCCGGGTGCGCCGGCATCAATCCCGCTTGACAGCCTTGGGGTTGGAACCTACTACGTGCGCATCAGGCACCTCGGGAATGATTATCAAATTAGGGAATATAAGTTTGAGAATGATGGGGTAGTTGACCCCGGGCCTCAGGGAGATGGCTGGGCCCGAACATGGGGTGGGGAAGGTTCTGATTTTGGCCATGGAGTCACCATTGATGGAAGCGGCAATGCTTATATCACGGGCAGGTTCATGTACACTGTAGATTTCGACCCCGGCCCAGGCGTCAATGAGCAAGCATCCAATGGTTATGGTGATATATTCCTGAGCAAGTTCGATTCCAATGGTGATTTCCAATGGACCCGCACGTGGGGCGGGATCTCTTTTTTTGATGAAGGCCTTGGAGTCGCCGTCGATGGTAGCGGGAACGTTTATATCACAGGCTTTTTCCACCACACCGCAGACTTCGACCCTGGCCCCGGAGTCGATGAGCATACATCTAATGGTTATGGTGATATATTCCTGAGCAAGTTCGATTCCGCGGGCGTTTTCCAATGGGTCCGGACCTGGGGCGGGAGTGATGATGATAGAGGCAATGGAGTCGCCAACGATGGAAGCGGCAATGCTTATATAACAGGCAGGTTCGGTGGTACCGTTGACTTCGACCCCGGCCCTGG
>CBDVBS010000015.1:0-17921 GCA_965372275.1 uncultured bacterium
CCTGCTGCTGCCGCGTGTCGCCGCGACCAGCGCGGGAATGGAGATCGCGGGCGCCGACCCGGCATTTGCAGCCGGACGTCAACCCGCTGAAGGCCTGTCTGGCGCGAAATCGTACGCCGAGCTTGCGGAACTTCTCGCCGGGGGGCATATCAAGGCGGCATTGATTATCGGCGAAGACCCGATGCGTTCGGACAAGTTGGCCTCATACTTCAGCGGTGTTGAATTTATTGCCGCGATTGACTGGACACCGACCGAGACGACGATGTTCGCAAACGTCGGTCTGCCGGGCAGCACCTATCTCGAAAATCCCGGCACGCGGTTGAACTTCGAAGGGAATCTCACCCGATTCAATTCCGTGGTCAAACCGCCATCCGGTGTTGAAGGCTGGAAGGTGCTCGCGGGCGTAGCGAATGCGTTCGGCATTGATATTCCCACCGATGGCGTGGAGAAGTTGACCGCCAAGATCGAAGCGTTGGTCAAAGAGTCAACCGGCGGGTTTATGCCGTACTATTGGAACACCGGGCAGCCCCGTGAATGGGACGGCATCGGATGCCTGATCGTGGCGGATGTCACCCGGGCCGCCAGTCGTATTCCACCGCCGCTCAGCGAGATCGAGCATTACAAGTATGAAATCCACGAGGTTGGCATCGACCACTTCCGGGTACGGAGCCAAACGCGGGTTTAGGATGCAAGGCAGAAGGAGCTGGTTGAGATAAATATTAAGGATATATATAACCTGCTCGAAAGCACCTACGACCTGCTCCTCGTTGTTGACAACTACGAGATAATCCTGCACGCAAGTCCGCTATTCCTGCGCGAAAGCAAAACCGCGAACGGTTCAATCATTGGCGGGAACCTGGCGAATCTTCTCAGTGACGGCTCGTTGGAGCATGTGCGCGAAGCCATGGCCAGTTCGCGTGAGGGTTTTCGGGGGAATGTAATTCTCACGATGAGGGAAGACAGAAACTGTTCTCTCCCACTAAAAGTGAATTATGCCGGTATCGAGGAGGACGAGTTATTCCTGTTTTACGGGAATATCATCGACAGGCTCGGCAAGTTATCCGAGTGGGAGAAAGAGGACGTCGTCAAGGAACTCGCGTGCCTCTACTCGGTTACCGAGTGGATCAAGGTTTCGAGCACGATAAAGGATTTCTTCACCGACCTGCCTATCTACATCAGCCGCGGCATGCACTACCCCGAGTACGCGATCGTCTATTCAAAATACCAGGGCATCGAGTACGGGCGTAAGCCTCATGGCAGGTACATCGACACCAATATCGAGGTAAACGGCAAGGTTGTAGGCGAGATAAGGATCGGGTATGCAGACGATCAGCATGAGCTGCTCCCCGAAGAGGATAAGCTGCTCGATGAGATATCCCGTATGCTCGGCATGGTGCTCGAACGCAAGGAGCTTTCGGAGCGCCTTGCCTCAACGCAGAATGAAGCATCCGAGCTTTCGCGGCAGGTGAAGAAGCTGCAGGAAGAGACTGATAAACGTACAAGCGAATTCGAGGAACAACATAAGAAGCTTGATACGGTAAATTCCTACCTCGACCGCGTGAGCCGCGATTGGGAGGAATCCCAGGTGCGGTTGGAGACCATGTTTGATGCCATACCCGACCGCGTTGCCATCATCGACCGTGATCGTACCGTGCTTATGACCAACCGCAAGGATGTCCCCGCAGGAAACAAATGTCACAAGACGATCTTCGGTAACGATAAACCGTGCAACGACTGCCGTCTCGCGAAGGTCATCAAAACGAAAGCCCCGGTATCACTCGAAATTAAGCACGATGACGAATATTACGAGGTGCACGCCCTCCCGATTTTCGATGAGAAGAATGACGTAAAGGGGATCATCGAATTCTATCGCGATATCACCCAGACGAAGATTTATGAGCAGCAGCTTGTGCAGGCCGACAAGTTGGCGTCCATCGGTCAGCTTGTGAGCGGCATCGGTCACGAGATAAACAACCCGAACCAGTTCATCAAGGGAAATATCAAGATCATCGAGCAGGCTATCACGGATATGCTCCCGATCATTGACAAATATTATGAAGAGCATCCCGATTTGAAGATCGCCAGGCTCAAGTATGACTTCTTCCGCGAAAATATCCTGATGCTCGTCCATGATATGTACAACGGGTCCGAGCGTATCAAGAATATCGTTGAGGGATTGAAGAGGTTCGCCAGGAGGGATGAAGGCCATCTTATTGATGACGTTGATATCAACACCATCATCGACGAAAGCGCGAGGCTGGTCGATAAAGAAGTGCATAAAACGTCCGAGGTTGAGCTTGACCTCGCTCGTGACTTGCCGACGTTCACCGGGAATTCACAGAAGATCGAACAGGTGATAATCAACCTTATGATCAATGCAAGCCAGGCGATACCCGATGGACGCCGCGGCCTGGTCAGGGTATCAACCCGTTACGAGGACGGGAATGTGGTCATCGAGGTGAGGGACAACGGTAAGGGAATGACCGAGAAGACAACCAAGCTCATCTTCGACCCGTTTTTTACAACCCGGCGCGGCAGGGGCGGCACCGGACTCGGGCTGTCGATCGCATATGGAATTATCGAAGAACACAAGGGAACGATAACGGTGTCGAGCAAGGTCGGCGACGGCTCGACATTCACCATAAAGATACCTGCGGGCAAGGGGAAGGACTCGAAGGTGATGAATAAAGATGGATAAGATTCTGATAGTCGATGATGATGTTGCTGTGACCAACTACCTGATGGTCTTCCTTATGCAGACGGAAGAGTACGAAAGTACCGTGGTCAATGACTCGCCGGCTGTTCCGGATATGCTCGACAGTGAGACATTCGATGTCATACTTCTCGACATGGATATGCCCGGCCTGACAGGGCTGGATATTCTCAGGGAAATCAAGGAGAAGGGGCTGGATACGCCCGTCGTGATCCTCTCCGGTGTCAACGATGTCGATTTAGCGGTGAACGCGCTTAAGCTGGGGGCGTTCGATTATCTGACCAAGCCGGTTGAAGATGAAAAGTTGCTTGATGTGTTGCGTAGCGCGGTGAAGCAGAAATCACTCAACCTGAAAATAAATGAAATGCCCACGATTCTCAAACGCGAGGACCTGACATTCAAGGAAGCATTCGAGCATGTACCTACGCAGGATGCCGTGATGATCCGTATGTTCCATCTTGCCGAGAAGATGGCGGCGGGCGGACTGAGTATTTATATCGTGGGCGAACATGGCACCGGCAAGGAATCCCTCGCCCGCGCGATTCATAAGGCGAGCCCGCGCCGTGACAAGCGGTTTGTAGCTATCGACGTCGTAGCGTGGGCACCGGAGGCGTTTTCATCCGAGTTATTCGGACAGGCGAAGGACTGGAGCGGCGCGAAGGAAGAGAAGCCGGGGTTTCTCGAGGAAGCCGACGGCGGCACATTGTTCATGAATAACATCGGGGTGCTGACCCTGCCGGTGCAGGTGCGTTTGCTTCAGGTGATTCAGCATAATGAATTCTACCGTGACGGATCGACGAAGATAAATGAAGTTGATGTACGCATTATCGCTTCGTCCGACCTCGACCTGGCGAGTGATGAATATAAGGATAAGTTTTCACGCGACCTGATCTATCACCTGATGATAAACTCGCTGCACATCCAGCCCCTGCGCGAGCGCGTGGATGATATCCCGTTAATCGCCGAGCATTTCCTGAAGATCGAAATGGAGAAGACCGGCAAGGAGATAAGCGGATTTTCAGCGGAATTTATCGAGCTGCTCAAGGGATACAGCTTCCCGCGTAACACGGCTGAGATCAGCGTGATAATCGCATCGGCGGTGGTGAATTGCGATTGTGATATCATCACTCCCGATTCCCTTTCTCCATACACACTGGAAATGCTGAAATCGGGTAATGGGAATGGGAAATAGAACCACCAATCACCCGACTATAGACTTTCCTAACTACATGTAACCTGGCTTTCTGAAGCCGGGAAATAGATCTTTTTCTGTTACAATATAGGGGAAGAAAACGGAGGCGTTATGTTCCAAAGATACATTGGTATTGACTACTCGGGCGCGCAAACTTCGGAGAAACGGCTGAGAGGGCTTCAGGTATTTGAAGCATCGGAAGACCTGTTACCCAGAAAGGTTACCCCTCCCGATGCGGAACGGATAGGCGCGGTCAACTGGACGCGGCGTGAGATAGCCGAGTGGCTCATCGAAATTGCTACCCAGGAGGATCTGTTCATCGCTGGTATCGACCATGCGTTTTCATTGCCGTGGTCGTATTTTAAAAGACATGGCATTAATGCAGCGTGGGATGAATTCCTTGAAGACTTTGTCACCCATTGGCCTTCTCATAACCGGGAAACCACCGTGGAATCACTCAGGAAAGACAATCCGCGTACGGGCGGGAGTGATGAATACCGGCTTACCGACAGGTGGACATCATCCGCGAAGAGCATTTTCCTTTTCGATGTACAGGGGCAGGTTGCGAAATCAACACACGCTGGAATCCCCTGGCTTCATCACATAAGAAAAGAAACCGGCGGGAGAATTCATTTCTGGCCTTTCGACGGATGGGATATTCCGGAGGGCAAAAGCGTCATCGCGGAGGTTTATCCATCCATTTTCAGAAGACGCTACTCAACCGAAGACCTGAGCGGTGATGAACGGGACGCATATGCCGTGGCGCGATGGCTGCGGGATACCGATCGTAACGGTTTTCTCAGGCATTATCTCAACCCCCCGTTAACCGCGAATGAAAAAGACGTTGCGCGAATTGAGGGATGGATATTCGGTATAAGTTGAGAAGCTGTCCAAGCATATCAGGTCGCTTTGGATAGCGCGGAGCGTGCCGGATCAATAAAAGGATGGGTAGATGAGTAAAAAGAAATCATTAGTTCCAGTTGAGCGAATCGAGCGCATGATTTTCATTCTCCGGGATCAGAAAGTTATGTTTGATTACGATCTTGCGGATCTATACGGCGTTTCAACGAAGCGTTTGAATGAGCAAGTCAAAAGGAACACGGAGAGGTTCCCTGGAGATTTTATGTTCCAGTTGACGGAAAAGGAGTTTGAGGCTTTGCGGTCGCAATTTGCGACCACAAAATAAGTCTTTCTTACTTATCGGGACAAGGTATCCCGATACAACCCCCAAAACAAATTACCAATCCAAACTCCCCGCGTCCGTAAGTCGGTGGAACGATGGCTACACGACGCAGGAAATCACCCAACGGAAGATTACGCAAGTTAATACTCGAAGTTAACCGGCAACGGCTCGCGCGTTCGCGTCGCTGCCTCAAGCCGCTTCCATCACGGGTGAAGCCCGCGGCAAGTGCGAGGAGGAGCGCGAATGACGGATCGAGATGAGCTGCGCAGGTTAATACAGGATCAACCGAGGCTTGAGGTCGGAAAGCTGGTCGGGTACGGGAACGGCTCGGCGATTACATTCATCATGCCGCGTAAACCGCTACTCGCTGACAGCCTTGAGATTTATGTGGACGGTGTATTGCAGAATCCCGAAAGTTATGACGTAAACCTGGAGACGGGCGGGGTTACATTCGATGCCGCGCCGCCCGATGGCGCTGAGATCACCGCGACATACCATTTCGCGGCGCTTTCCGATGCCGAGTTGGATGGTGTGCTCGAACGTAATCCCGGCTCCATCTATCTCGCCGCCGCCGAGGCAATCCAGTTGCTCTTAGCGGGAAGGGGAAGGCTCGTCAATTTCGCGAAGGCCGATGGGCGTGTGGATGTGAAATCGGTACGCCAGGATCTGATGACGCTTGCCGAGCATTACCGGCGGCTTGGCGGAACCGCGTCGGGCGCGAAGGTTGAATCATTCGATTATCCAAGGCTCACAAACGGGGATGGTGATTAGTGTGAGTGATGATTATTTGTATGATGCATCGCTCGTCAGCGAGGATGTCTGGCTCGATTTCTGGCGTTTCAACGGCGGCGCGTTTTTGACAATCGAACGTCCCAACCCCACCGGGGGTGATCCACCCCTGATGCAGCCTGTCGAACCGAACCCGACTGTCATCAAGGGCGTGAAGGTGATCGTGTTCGAAGTTGAGATCAATGACATACGTACCGGCGCGGGGAAACTTCGCGTCGGGGACAAGAAGTTCGAGACGCTGGATGAAATCCAATACGGCGACATGATTATCCACGATGACGAAACATACGAAGTATTCAGGATAGACACGATCAACATCGGTGATATGCGGGTTTACTCGACAAAGGCACACAAGGTGAGCTGATATGGCGCTGACGACATCACAGAAAATCAACGAGATAAAACGTTCGTTCAATAAATATATCGATGACAACCTCACCGATGTCGCGATCGATTTCGATGATGCTAATTTCACGCCGCCGGAGGATGAAGTATTTGTCGTCATACGCTACCGCCGGTCATTTTATGAGAATTGCGGAATCGGCGGAGTAGTTTCGGGCGGACAGGCGAACATTCGTGGACGGTGGCATCGTGTGGATGTGAGCATTGCGATATACAAACGCGACGATTCCCAGAAAGCCGATGTCGGCGATTTGCATGATGATGCATCAGATCTATTGAAAATCGGTGATATACCTCTCTACGATTTCACCGACCCGGAGAATCCATCCGAGGCCGGTCGGATTTATTTCGATCCACTTCCCGCCGGCACCGGGCCGAGTCCCGCTGAGGGACGCCTTTACGACAGCCTGATGAGCCGCGATCTTGCCGAGGCAGGTTTCGCGTGGATGGGATTGGGCGTCAGGCTATCGGTGCTGGAGGAATATTAAGACGTATCTTATATCTCTTGAGCAGTGCTATTCAACCTCAGCTTTAATGCGGAATCAACACTTTGGCATACTGTTAATATTCTTTAATGATTGGCTATCCCTGCATATATGGGGCTTTCCTTCCTTCTGATGTCATGGTATATTTTAATGTGGAAATACCCATTACTCGTAAAGATGAAGCGCAATGAATGATTACCATTATTACCTTACCAGATGGTCCAGATTCCCAGCCCCTTGATATAACCCCTTCTCCCGATTATGATTCCCCCTCTGTTTCAGGTACAATTGTCATTTGTTGAATTCAAGTTGCAGTCATCCATTGAAAGGACATACTGCCGTGATCAGGGAAGAGGCCGGGAGATCAGTTACAGAGGGGAAAGAATATCGGACTAAATCGGTAGTCCGGTTTTTTGTCGTTGAACTCAGGAGTGTTCGGGAGCGTCGATATGAGTAATGGTAACCCGATGATGGCATACTGGCTGAAAAGCTGTGAAAACCTTTATGTAAGTAATATTGCCAAGTCCAATGGGAAATTTAATGCTGCGGCGTCAAGATATTATTACGCATTGATATTCGCCGCTCGGGCGTTGTGTGTGAAGCGCAAGAAATATGACAAGAAGCGGATTATTCATCAGGAATTCATTGATTATATAAGTGGAGAGTTCAGCAAAGACTATCCTGGGATGAAGAAAATATTTTCAGACGCGAGAGAATTGCGAGTCAAAGGAGATTATTCGGATTTACCAGTAAGAGAACCGGAAATAGAGGGATTGTTAAAAAAAGCTGGGAATCTCCTAAATGATGTGGAGGGTGAGATTAATGCTCCCTGAAAGAAAAGAAAATATTGAAAAAATAAAATCATTAATTGAGCACGTTTTCACAGGGTCGATTGTGAGAAGGACTGGAACTGGCTGTCCAGATGATGATTACAGTGATGATACTGAAGTTTTCGAAGCATATATGATCGAAGATGAGGACCTAGAGCGGTTCAAAGATTTCGTGTGGAAAATGAATAAAGAAATCGCAGAGCCGGGTGGATTCTCAATTATGGTTCATAGTCTTAATCCCGAGGATACAAACGAATATCGCCGGGAGCAGTACAATGACGAGAAGGCCAAACGTGATGCTGCTCGTAACTTTTCAGCTAAGCACGAGAGGCTGTTCATTGAATCTTTGGCTCGAACCGCGGTTTGCACTATTGCTTCTCGCACAATTAGTGATTTCCTGAGTAAGGAGCTCAAAAGCAGGATTAAGCCAAGTTGGGATGAAAATGGTAAGAATGGAGATAAACATTCTGACACTTCGCAAGGCACTGCAATTAGTGCTGAATTAGCTTTTAAGGTTGCCTCATAGGGGAACCCGATATGCATATTATCGTAGATGGGATATTCCTAAGGAAATTAGATTTTGAATTATACCCGGAGAATATCCCTCCAAAAATCGATGATGGTCTTCCTTATGGTTTAGGGGTTAAATGTCACACTTACCTTTCTCCTGACGAGGATAAATTGGTTCAGATGATAGAATTCGATGTTGCACACGGTGTCGAAAAACCGCCTTTCAGATTTCAATTCACACTTCAAGGGCAGTATCACACAGAAGGCGAAGGAACTCCCTCTTTAGAAGAGTTCTCGAAATTCAATGCACCAGCGTATATGGTCCCTTACGCCCGTGAACTTATCGCGAGTATGACATCAAGGATTAGCATTATCCCAACGCTTGTAATCCCGCCGATTAATGTTGTTGAATTGCTGAAAGATCAGGATAAAGATCAGGACGCTGAAGATGAAAGAACGGGAGATGTTAATGAGGATTGAGTGAGGGGATTCCCAACTGAAGTTATAATCAATCAACTTATTAACTCCTTAAGCGAACACGCAGCCTCGCCCACTACGGTTTGATAACGAAGTGATATTGGCATGTTCCCATTATGCTACAATTTCCCACAAGCCATACGCATAAGGTGTATTAATGAATAAGAGAATCACATTCATATTTTTGATACTTGTTCTGCTGACCTTGATGGGGTGCGGGAAGGAGCCGGTGCCTGTTGAAGAGCCGGTTGAATGGGAGTCAACCCCGGCATCGTATGTCGGTCCGACGGAACTGACAACATATGATGTGGTGCCCGCCGGTGAAGGACTTTGGGCGTTGAAGATGTTCGGGTTCGATGGTGATGATGAACTTTCGCGATTCGTTTACGGCGATGTCAATGTCTATATCGAACGCGCATCCGACCAGGCAAATCCCGATGATTATTATGCCGAGGCGACATTCTTCCGCTCGAACAAAACCGAAGGGAAGCGTCTTTATTTCTATGTTCTGACGCATCCGCTAAGGGGGATTTACAGCGACTGGTCGGTGGGTGATAAATTCAGTTTTACGGTGAATAATGTCAACGATTTCGATGTAATGCTCCATTTCGAAGTCTCCGATGAAAATGGCAAAACACTTGAGCAGAGCTTCAACCTTGAATCCTGGAGGGAGCACAGGATCAGCATCCCGATCTCAACTCTCAGTGCCGGTTCAATTGATGCATCTGAAATAAAGAGCATTTCCATATGGCTCATCGACAGCGAGATGCCGGGTATCGCGACGCTGCATTTCGATGACTTCATCCTCACCGGGAATGACCGGGATGCGCTTCATACAATGAAGAATACCGCTGATGCAGAGAGCGAACGGCTGCTCGCGGAATACGAAAGCAAGGAAAGAGCAGAATATCTTCCGACGATAAATAATGGCTCATCGGCAATAGAGAACGTAACTTCGAAATTCAATCCCGGCCCGATCCAGGGCGTGGCGAATTGTGATGTCGTTGTCGTGGGCGGCGGCATGTCGGGATGCTCAGCGGCAATCGCGGCTTCCCGTGCAGGGGCGGATGTGATACTCGTCGAGGCGTACGGATTCCTTGGAGGAATGGCGACAGCAGGGATGGTGTTTCCATTCATGAGCAGTCGTGCGGGAGATGAGCAGATTGTTGAGGGAATATTCCTCGAAATATTTGAGCACATGGCGGTGGATGGCCTTGCGAAACGTGACAAGCATGATCCGGGAGTCATCTGGTTCGACAAGGAAGCATTGAAATATACATTGCAGGAGTTGTGTGTCGAGTCGGGCGTAAAGCTGCTGCTTCACTCGTGGGCGGAAGGTCCATTGCAGGTAAATCCGCCCGATGGAACTACCGGTCCGGTCGAAGGGATCGTGGTCGGGAATAAGTCAGGACGTACGGCGATATTAGCTAAGGTGGCAATCGATTGTACCGGTGACGGCGACATCGCGGCGGGGGCGGGATGCCCGTATGAGCAGGGACGCGGTTATGACCCCTACGGCCAGTCGGTGACGTTGTTCTTCCGCATGGGGAATGTCAACATTAACAAGGCATTAGCCGAGCAGGGCAAACGACTGGGTCGTTCGAAGGATATGATCCCCGCCAACTATATGTTCGCGGATAAATTCAGGGAAGCGAAAGAGAATGGCGACCTCGATCCCGACCTGCCGATAAAGGTTGTCTATTTCGAGAAGACTCTTTCGCCGGGGGTTGTGAGTATCAATGCAACCCGTGTGTTTAAGGTCGATCCCACCGATGCTACGGACCTGACCTGGGCCGTAGTCGAAACCCGGCGGCAGGTGTATCAGTTGAGCAGGTTTTTGGTGAAATATATACCCGGATTCGAGAATGCGTTCTTGTCCGAATCGGCGATACATATTGGTGTGCGGGAATCGCGCCGCATACTTGGGGAATACCAACTGACGGGACGCGATGTGTTGTCGGCGAAGAAATTCGATGATGTGATTGCGCGCGGGGCGTTTGGTATTGATATACACTGCGCCGATTATTCGGGATGCGGCGTGGTCGGTCTTGATCTGGAGGAAGGCCGGTCGTACGACATCCCTTACGGCGTGCTCGTTCCGCTTGAAGTTGACGGGATAATGGTTGCGGGACGATGCATCTCGGCGACGCATGTGGCTCTCGGATCGGCTCGTATTATGCCCGTCGCATCCGCCACCGGCCAGGCCGCCGGTGCCGCTGCCGCGTTATGCGTGGAGTATAACGCCCAACCACGTGAATTAGATGTAAACCGGCTCCAGGAGCTATTGATAGAACAGGATGTGAATTTAGGCAAGTAGATGAAGTGAGAAGGCAAAGAAATCACAATGCGCCGGATTTAATATGTGCCGGTGCTACTCCATTCCGTGTGCCACCGCTATCCGAGTCTTCGAGGACAGCGGTGCTGAGGAAAACACTGATAAGCTCGCGGACTCGCTTTTCAGTGCCACCCGGAGGGCGAGCAACCGAGCCACGACCGTCAGGGAGTGGACAATCAGAGCACGGGCAAACTCGAAGACTCGTTTGTCCGTGGCACCAAGAAAGCTCAATAGTTTTGGACACTTAACCCAATCAATCACGGGCTGACATACATTATCCCGGCCAGTCGGCTTCCCAGTCGTTGGGAGGTTTGACGTCCCAGTTGGAGTAGAGATCCCAGCCGACGGCGTAGAGAACCCACGCAAGGTTGTCGAGGGCAAGGCAGAAATTCCCGGCCATATCATTCGGGTTGGCGGAAAGGATCAGGCTGAGTGATTCCTGTATTTCATCCTCCGTGAAATCAAGAACGTGCATGGCGTCCAGTTCGTCCTGGCTGAATCCGTTCGCGCGGAGTTCATCCTGGTATTCCTCGAATGATTCCGCGGTAATCTGGATGCCACCGTATCCTTCGCCGCGCAGGTGTTCGGTGTATGCGAGCAGGGCATCGGCGACATCATACATGTAAATCCCCGATAGCCGCTTGTAATAGACGATTGCTTCTGCCTGACGGATTATCCACTCGGCATCTCCCGCCAACGTAGCGCCGCCGTGCTTGTCGAGCGATGCGATTGCGGCACGAAAGGACGCGGTCAGGTTCATGCTTGAATCGAGGATCACATTGAATTTATCGGCACGTTCCTGTGGGACGATATCGGATGCAACAACGGGGTCGAATATGGGAATGTCGAGTTCCGCGAATTCTTTGAAATTCGGATCGGGGGGATCGTCGCCAAGGGCCTTGTTGCAGGTATCCCAAATACTGGTGGTCTTGCTTACAGCAACTGTTGCGCCAAGCATCGGTATTGCGAAACCTGACATGCTCAGTCCCGCGCCGGGTCCGGCAATCGGCCCGCCGACGGCTTTAGCGCCGGCGAAGCCGTAGTTGAATTTCTTTGTTACGTCCTGTGCCTGGCCATAGCTGTTCGGTTTTTTACCGTTTGGATTGTCACCGCCGGTATCATCCTTGGGGCGTCCGCCGTTTGCCAATCGCTGCGCGCCCGTGTTACCGGGTGACGCCACGCTTCCGGTGGGATTGAATTCCTTCAGCATGCGATTTTCACGCTCTTTCCCGAATATCCTTTCGTGTTCGGCGTCGCGTTCGCGGAGACGCCTCATATTCTCAAGGTTGTCGAATACCGGCATGCCGAACAATCCGATCTTGCTGAAAGAGAACGCATATGTTCCAGGCAGACCGCCCATACCGGAGGGGATGACCGGGCCTGCATCACCGGATAATTCTTCGAGCGATATTCCCCCGGCAACGCCCATGACTTCGCACACCGCGTCCTGCCATGCCTGCTGGACGAGTGTGTATGCGGCTTTACCGGCGGTGCCGGATGTCGCGGATTTCACTTCATAAGCGAGTTTGCCTAATGCAAGTATCTCATCTACATCTTCACCGTCGCCGCATAGTTCCCTGACTTCCTTCCTGTGGTTACTTTCCCAGCTTGAAAGCCCTGAAGGTGTGCTTGATGCAGTCCACGTGCCGCTTATTGGTTCACGCGGATTGTTGGGATCGGATCCGGTGAATGAATAGGTTGTTATCGTGGGAACGTCGATTATTTCGAGTGAATTTCCCCATGCATCTTCGATGAAAATGATGTCACCGTTCGCGTCCCTCCCGATTGTCAAGAGGTCGGGAACTGAAACCTGGATGCGGGTTGTCGGGTATCCGTGTGGGAAATAGCGTACGAAGTATCCATCGGGATGGAACGACCATCGACCCCTCGGGACATCCCTGCTATCCTCGGTCCATGGGGCGTCACCGGAGAGTACGGCGATGTTCTCAAGCTGATTGTATGTATAACTCCCTGATGTCAGGCTGTTGCGCAGTTCCGCCTTGGCCTGCATTATCCGCTGTACCGAGGGTGGAAGCTCACCGAAGGCCCTCTCGAATAATTCAGACTTCACCGTATCAAGGGCGAAGCCTTCCAGTTCGAGGACCTCATCGTCGGTGAGAAGTGTCGCGGCGGTTTGCTGCATATGCGGATCCATGTCGCTGATCTTGGTGCGCGCGAGGATTGCCCATATGAGTACTTGCAAATCTCTTTGAGGTATTTCCCAATGGAATCTCGAATTTTCCATTAAGTGTTTGATGATCGATGCCTTCGGTCCTTCCAGGGGGGCGTAAAGGTAACCGTCACCTTGGCCGGGGCCATGAGTCCCCGCGTGGAGGCAGAAGGATTCCCACTCGATTTCAAAGGCTCCGGGCATCAGCAGGAAATACCCCCCCGGTCCGCGTGGGAGTTCGCCCATCGGCAGGAAGTATGATGGTTCGAAATCATCAAGGAAAGGGATCTCGGTGACGGCGTCATCGAGGCTCGTGGTGATGGGGTCGTCCTCTTCCAGACTCAGGTCGGGGATTTCTTCGAGGACGGTGTCGATGACCTGATCCTTGATATCCTTGATACCGAAATCGAATGCCGGGATGAAGAGTGCCATCACAATCAACAGGCAGGAAATGCGAGTGTATAGGGTACTCATTTTGAGAGACCTCCTTGCGCGGGAGAAATACGATCTTAATCAATTTTAATACGGATGGGTCCGAAACCAAAACCTTTCGGCAGGTTCGAAGGAGAATTATTTCGCGGGCGGTTGTGTTCGAAACCACAACCCCCACCCCTTACGCCCGCATTTTTTTAGCCCCTGTTGAGATGAATAACCCGATTTGCTTCCCGGCATTTCCTCCAGAGGCTGCTCGTGATACATTATTGAACAATGTGAGTGCCATATGTGGATTTGTATTTGACGTCTGGGGATAATCGTGGCGGGTTCCCGGTGAGGCTTACTATCAGTGTGATACGGGGATGTGTAGAAATAATGCGTGCATGTAAGATCTGAAGATTTTTCCTTTTTGGTCATCGGTTGCACGAAATGGTTAACGGAAATGTTTAAGAGCCATCATTTTGGAATGATGTGTGAATTAATTTGGTGCCACTGCTGCTTCGTCCGCGTGCCACCGATGCTTCGTCCGTGTGCCACCGCTGCTCAGCGTCTTCGCTGATAGCGGTGTTTTGGCAGGAGCGCGCATCATCGGTCGCAGAGCGACCTATAGATACGCGCTACCCGGTATATGTGCAATACCCGTTGTTTCCGGGTGTCACGCCCACGGACGTCTTCGGCCTTGGGCGTGTCCCGGTTAATAATTATTGCACGCCCATCCTCGAAGACTCGGAGTGGGCGTGGCACCCGAGAGTGGTATAAAACACCGCTATGCCCGAAGACGGTCAGTAGCGGTGGCACCCGGATGAGGATTATTCAAGTAACCGGATGAGGATTATTCAAGCACCCGGATGAGGATTCTCAAGTAACCGGATGAGGATTCCTTACGTTACTGGATGAGGAATTCCAGGGCTAAGATGTCACTAAGAGCGCGCATCATCGGTCGCAGAGCGACCTATAGATACGCGCTACCCGTAGAAGGTGAATATGCTTCGGGATGATTTTTCAAGCTTATACATCTACAATAGAGGCTTCTTTTTCAGGAACGGAGATGTTGATGAACGATGAATAAGTCGGGCAGGAATAGTGGTGGAGTGCAATACAAGGTTTCCCCTTTTGTCATAAGGGTTGTTGTCGCAATGGTGGTATTAGGATTTGTGGGGGGTGGTTTCCACCTGTATGGCGCCATTAACCGTCCGGATCTACTCTACCGGCTTATTGATTTTGGGAAGGGTCTGCCGGATGATGCCGCCTCAAAGAAAGGGGTTGTAATATCGGATAAGGCCGACGGGATGCAATTTCATAGATTCATCATTGTTGAAGACTGGGATTTTGTGAATAGTCCCCGGGATGATGTGTTGACAATCAGTGCGAAGCTGTGGGTTATGGGCGACGACATCGATGCGAGGTCTGTGGTTATTGATTTTATTTTTCCGTCTATGCCGGTCGATTCAAAGCCTGAAGAGTTGATCGTATTAAAGATAAATCAGCCCAATGATATTAATTTCCCCTGCTATGCTCCCCTTACGGCATGCGTCGAGTATGACGATTACATACGGGTCATTGTAAAACTTGTCGATTCCGATCTCATCACCGGGTACACCAGCAAGACACAGTTGCGTTTTCCCGGGGATGCAGCGGGGGCGGATGTTAAGTTGACGAACACCGTAGTCGCCGGTGATTTGGAATCGTGTCCCGCGTCGCCGCTTCAGGTTGCATTTGGATTGGCTTTAACCGAAGCACCGACAGGACACGGGGACTGGCTGAGGCTTCACAGGGAGGATAATCAGCCGGACCCGGCAATGCAGTCCCATCTTGGCGCTATCATCACGCCTGCGGATCAACCCGGGTGGGGGGAGCCGTCATTGATATTCGAGATGCCCGATGCACCATATCTTGTATATGCAAAACCGTACGGATGGCCCTGCCTGTTCGCCTTCAGCGGGAATGCGAACCACGGGTGGTACACACTTCTTCCGGAAGGCGTGGATGAGGAGTCCGAAGAGGCATGGAAATATATCAACAGCGACTCATGGGCTTCCAACTACATGATAGATCCCAACAGGCGAAAATTTTGCGATTTGCTCAGGCTTGGCGAGGATCACGAAGAAGTCTCCAATTATTTCCAGGGGTACTTCGCTTTTTGTGGGCATACGAGGGGTGAGGCTACCACCGAGTTCGCGGTGCTCAGTTGGCTTAATCCTCAAAGCGGGTTGGATGGCGGACTTCGCAGTTACATCACAAAGTCGGATACTCACAGATTTACGTGGGGTTTCGAACCGGAAGACGGTGAAGATATACCTTACTCATATCTGATCAAGAGTTGTTCCCCGTTCCGCAACAGCGATGACAGGATGGGGTTTGTCATTCTCAATGAAGAGGGCTCTGCATCCCTGTTGATGCAGCCGGATTATTACACCACGCAGGAGATCCTCTGGACGAGGAGCCCACCGTCTTTCGAGGGGGTATCACCGAAGTTCAGGGTTGGATCATTCCTTGGTATTGTCACCCTTAGTAACGGTGATGACGGATACGCGCTTGCCACTGATAATTCGGAAATCCTTATCTACGATGACACCGGTGAGCTGGTGCATAACATGAGGGTGTGCGAGAGTTTCATCGCAAACGATATCTTCTACAACAATGTATCAACCGCCAACTTCGAGGGATATTACGGTATCTACACAATAAGTCCCAGGTTCCCCGCTCTTGTTAACCTGAAATCCGACCATGGAAACAAGCTTGCCAGACTGATCCTGAACGATAAATGGTATGCGGGATGGGACAGGTTGATCATCAGCGTCTGGATAACTTTAGCACTTATATGGCTCGCGGCATTGTACCTTTTTATTCGCAGAATGAAGGAAGAGGCGTTCATCAGTCTCATGGAGCACGAGGCGGCGATTACCGAGGGACGCAGGGATGTCGAGTACGAACGTGAGAAGCATGCCGTAAGCGCTCACGAGATACGTAACCCGCTCAACGCGATCAAGGGATTTGCAAAGCTGTTGAAGGATGATGCGGCCGATGAGGACCAGAAGGAGTCAGCGGATATCATCATTAAGCAGGCTGATCGACTGGATGGAATATTGAAGCGGCTTCTCGATTATTCGCGCGAATTGAAATTGAGGTTCGGAAATGTACCATTGCCCGAATGGTGGGGCGAATTAAAAGCGGTTGCCGGGGAGATGGCGGAAGAACGCTCGGTCAGGAGTGAATGGTCGGATCCGCCCGATAGCAGCGCCATGTTCGATCCGTCCCTGATGCAGCAGGTGTTTATTAACCTTTTCAAGAACGCGATCGAGGCATCGCCGGAAGGGGAAACAATCACCTCGAGCTTAAGTGTGTCACGTGGGAATGTCGTGCTCAGGATAGAGGATAAAGGCGCGGGCATTACACCGGAAGAGGCGGAGAAGGCATTTGAGAAATTCCATTCTTCGAAGATCGAAGGCTCCGGCATAGGGCTGCCATTTTCGAAACGTATTGTAAGAGCACATGATGGTGAGATATACTTCGACCATAGTGTTAAGATAGGTGCGGCGGTTGTTGTGAAATGGCCGGTGAAACCATCTAAGAATATTATAAAGAAAGCGATGGGGGATTAGGAGTAACGTTGTATGAATGGGGAAGACCACGTGATGAAGGTTCTGATTGTCGATGACGATCCGGCGGACAGGCTTCTGTTCAAGAAGTGCGTGAAACGCTGGGGTTACGAGCCGGTTGAAGCAGCCGACGGGCTTACCGGTGAGAAAAAAGCTATCGAGGAAGATATCGTCGCTGCCATTTTGTACTATAAATTGCTCGATATAGACGGGGTGGAGTTGTTACGTCGCATCAAACGCCTGAAGCCCGGGCTTCCGATGATGCTCATAACCGGGGATCATCGCCCGGAGCTGATAATACAGGCGATGTCGGAAGGGCTCTACCACTACATGCCGAAGCCGATCGATATTGACGAGCTTCGGATATATTTGGACAGGGCGATAAACATGAAACAGTTGGCCGACGATTATATGCGGGTAAAGGCAGGCAGGGACGGCGAATGGTTCATCGGTTCATCGCCGGGAATGGTGGATGTGTTTCGATGCATAGGTCTTTTCGCGAATGGGAACGCCCCGGTGTTGATAGCCGGGGAGACGGGGACAGGCAAGGAACTTGTTGCACGGGCACTGCATAAGTATTCCAACCGCAAGGATGAGAAATTCATCACGCTGCATATCTCGTCATTATCCACCAACTTAGTTGAGAGCGAACTTTTCGGTCATGAGAAGGGGGCATTTACCGGGGCGGATAAACGTCATATCGGACGTATCGAAGCTGCCGGTGAAGGATGTCTTTTCATCGATGAGCTTGCCGATATGCCCACCGACGTGCAGGCGAAGCTGCTGAGGGTGCTTGAGTAT